>JBDHDY010000224.1:0-7971 GCA_039591275.1 Gemmatimonadota bacterium
CTCGATAAATGGTTATGGGCGGCCCGCTTCTTCAAGACCCGCGCTTTGGCCGCCGAAGCGGTCGCCGGTGGCAAAGTGCAGGTGAACGGGGTACGAGCAAAGCGCTCGAAACATCTCAAAGTGGGAGATCAAATCCGGATCCGCAAAGGGCCCTACGAGCACCATCTCACTGTCCGCACGCTCTCTGAGCGACGGGGTCCTGCCAGGAACGCCGCATTGCTTTATGAGGAATCCACCGAAAGCCAGGTTGCCCGAGAGCGACTGGCAGAACAACTGAAGCTCGCCGCATCGACGTTCACTCCCGCCAAAGGCCGGCCTGGCAAGAAAGACAGGCGGCTCATCAAACGATTCAAGCAGACGGACGGCTGAAAAGGGGGATTCGCGCGCTTGGTGCATCGCCTGTAGCGGGCGCCCGCACGTCCTATCGCAAGCTGTTATCCGGGGCCCACGTCGACCCAGCCTGTTCGACGGTATCGCGATACCTGACTGTGATTTCGGGGGCTACGAGCGTGATCGCCCCGGCATGTCCTAGCGTCACCGCAAACAGAAGAAGAAGGGTGAGCGCACTGCGTCGGTTGAAGAGGAGCGCCCCCGCCGCGGCAATGGCCATGGTTGCGGGGACGGCCTCGAGCACGAGCGCGGGAAGCAGCAGAGGCCAGTGCACCAGGGAGACGATGTGCAGATCCTGGATCGTGCCCATCGTCCACCATGCGACGATGCCAAACAGAATGCTGCCGAGAAGGCGTGCTGGGAGGGTTCTCATGACGTCGCTGCTGTTCAAGCAACCTGGGGTGGTTTCTCCGAAGGTCGGGTGGCCGACCGCTCGACCAGACCGCCGAAGCGGCGTTCGCGTCCGCGAAAGCTGTTCAACGCTTGCTCGAGATCTTCCCGCCTGAAGTCGGGCCATAGCGTTGGCGTGAAATACAGTTCCGTGTACGCAAGCTCCCATAGAAGAAAGTCGGAAAGACGTTGCTCGCCGGCCGTGCGAATGAGGAGATCCGGAGCGGGAGTCCCGTTTGTGACGGCGCCGTCCACATCGGCTACGGTGATCTCTTCCGGGCTCACATCTCCCGCGGCCACCCGGCGGCCGAGTTCCTGGGCAGCAGAAGCAATCGCCGTGCGGGCGCTGTAGTCGATTGCGAGACGAAGATCGAGTGTCGTGCCGGCCGCGGTGTCGCGCTCCACCTGCTCCAATGCGGCCAGGGCCGAACGCGGAAGGCGATCGCGTCTCCCAATGGCTGTCAGACGGACGCCGTTGGCAATTAGCTCGTCACGCTCGTCGTTGCAGTACTTTCGCAGTAGCCAGAAAAGCCGGCTGACCTCGGCCGTAGGTCGTTTCCAGTTGTCCGATGAAAACGCGTACAGGGTCAGCCTGCGTACGCCGAGGTCCGGTGCACTGCGTACTACCGTCCGAACGCCGTCGACACCTGCCAGGTGGCCCCGCCAGCGAGGCATCCCGCGTCGGCGCGCCCAGCGGCCGTTGCCGTCCATGATGATGGCGACATGCAGGCCGGTCATTCCCGCTCCAGTGCGTCACGCGTTGCGGTCAAAATGGCTTCCATCTTTCTCAGGTAATCCTCCAGCGCACGGCGACCGTGAGCAGTCAAGCGATACTCCGTTCTCGGTTTTCGTCCTTCGAACCCCTTGCTCACCTTGATGTATCCGGCTTCCTCTAACCGGCGGGCGTGCACGCTGAGGTTGCCATCGGTGATCTTGAGCACCTGTTTGAGCTCGGCAAACGTCATGCGCTCGTTGGCCGCCAGTGCCGAGGCGATGCCAAGCCGTCGTCGCTCGTGAATGACTTGGTCGAGTTCCTCGACGACGCTCTTAACCGCCATGCCGCTGCACGATGTAGAAGCCGAACGCCAAATGGGCTCCCCCGAACCCCAACGCCAGGCACCACAGCCCAACGCTTGTTTGCAACAGGGCGATGCCTCCGAAGACAAGCATCGTCAACCCCATCCAACGAACGGCCTGCACCGAAAACGTGCCGCTGGCGGTAACTCCGGCACCGTAAAGAGCAAGCCATGTGCCAGGAAGGAGATGTGCGGACCCGTGGGTGGTTAGCGCCAAGGTCAACAGACCGCCGGCTCCGAGCGCGGTCAACAGACCGCCGGCTCCGAGCGCCGGGGCCATCCCCCAGACCATCTTTTGGAAAGCTCCTGACCAAAGGGGAACCTCGAGACGCCTCGCCTTGACAGCACTGCCCACCGCCGAGACCATGAAAGCCACCACCGCTGTGGGGATCCATATCTCTAGGGGCGCAGCCTGGCCGGCAGCCCATGCGAGCAGCAATGGCTCCCACAATCACCAGAGCCCATCCCGAGACGGCTGTGAAGGTCGACGCGGACTCCATGGTGCGCCTGATGTAGGCAAGTGTTTCCTTGGCTTGCTGTTGCTCCTCATGGGTGGGGATCGTCACCAGTTCCCTCCTGCTGGGGTCCCTCAGGTCTGTCGTGACTCCCGGCCGGTCTCCCTCGGAGGAGCCGACCGGCAAAGAACTTTGTATGGTAAAGTACAATTTCCCCGGCATTTTGCAAGGAGCCGGGACAGGCTACAGCCAGCAGCTCCGGCATTCCCAACGCAGATCGGCGTGGATCAGCCCCCCACGCCCACTTGAGCGGCCCCAGGGTTTGCTATTAGAATCTTGCCTTGCTGGGAAGACACATGTCGCATTCACCGATTAGACCTTTATGTCTCTGCTAACGCTCGAAAACGTGTCGAAGGAATTCTCCGGGCTGCGGGCGGTCGACAGCGTCTCGTTCAGCGTGGACCGGGGGGAGGTGGTGGGCTTCCTTGGCCCCAATGGCGCCGGCAAGTCGACTACCATGCGGTTGATCACGCAATACCTGGAGCCCGACGCCGGGGAGATCCAGCTGGACGGGGTCCCCTTGGCGGCCGCTTCCCTCGAGGCAAAGCGCCGCATCGGCTTCCTTCCTGAGAACAATCCGCTGTATACGGACATGCTGGTGGGGGACTACCTCAGCTTCATAGCGAGGCTTCGCGGCATGGCCGGCATCGAGGCATCCCGCAGGCTCCATGACGCAGTCGGCTCCACTGGCATCCAGGATGTCTTCTATCGGCCCATCGGGGAGTTGTCGAAGGGCTTTCGTCAGCGCGTCGGGCTGGCCCAGGCCATCCTCGACCGACCGGACCTTTTGGTTCTCGACGAACCCACCGAGGGACTCGATCCGAGCCAACGTGTGGAGATCCGCAAACTCATCGCGGAACTCGGCCGGGAACGGACGGTCATGCTGTGCACGCATGTGCTTCCTGAAGTGCAACAGAGCTGTTCGCGATTACTGATCATCGATCGCGGCAAGATCGTGGCCGACGGGCCGGCGCAGCAACTCGCTGCCCAGGCCTCCGGCACGGTTCGAATAGCGGTGGAAGCCCAGGGTGAAGGAATTGCCGATGGCCTGTCATCGCTGGACGGTGTTGATGGGGTGGCGGAACAGCGGGTTGCCGAGGACGGCCGGGTGGCGGTAACCCTGACCGCTCATGCACAGAGCGATGTGCGTCCGGCCATCTTCGACATGGCCAAGGACCGCGGTTGGGTCCTATATGAATTGCACCAAGAGACGCGCAGCCTCGAGGACTTTTTCCTCGAGCTCACGTCCGTGGAGTCGGAAACCAATCAAACTGGTGTAGGCGAGCAGTGAAAGCCATCTGGACGATAGCGCGCCGCGAGCTCAAGACGCTTTTCGATCAACCCACGGGGTTCATCCTCCTCGTCGTCTTCGTTGCCATCAACGACTTTCTATTCTTCCGGCAGGCATACCTCTTTCGTGTGGCTTCGTTGCGACCGATGCTTGAACTGCTGCCGTGGATCTTCTTCTTCTTCGTGCCGGCGGCGACGATGCGGTCTCTTGCGGAGGACAGTCGCGCCGGAACGCTGGAGGTCGTGCTTGCCCAGCCGTTGACGGAGCTCGAGTTGCTCGTGGGCAAGTTTCTCGGGGCGGTTCTGTTTGTGTGGTTGGCGCTGGCGCTCACGCTGCCCGTTTCCATGGGGCTCTCGCTGGGCGCCGATCTCCATCTTGGCGTTATCCTCGCGCAGTACGTAGGTGCCGCGCTGCTGGCAGCCGGGTTTACAGGTGTCGGCATTTGGGCGTCGGCGCTAGCTCAGAATCAGATCAGCGCGTTCATCGTCGGCGTTGCGGTCATGTTTGTGCTGGTCCTAGTGGGACTCGACCCGCTGCTCGTCGGGCTCCCGCCGACGCTCGGGGCGGTGGCTGCGCGTCTCGGAGTTCTCTCGCACTTTCGCGACATCGCCCGAGGGGTCATTGATCTTCGGGACGTCATTTACTTCACGACCCTGGCCGCGATCTTCCTCTCGCTGGCGTACGTGGCACTCATGGGCCGGAAGCTTTCCCATAAAGGCGATGCACTGAAGCGGCTCCGTCTGGGCGTTGCGATGATGGTGGCAGCGTTCGTGGTGCTAAACCTGTTCGGGAGCAACATCGGTGGTCGTCTCGATCTCACACCCGGCAACGCCTACACTCTTTCGCCCGCTACCAGGGTGCTCGCCCGAACCCTCGACGACATCGTCACCATCAAGCTCTTTGTGTCTGAGGATCTTCCACCAGAGATCGCCTTGCTCCGACGGGATCTCGACGATCTTCTGCGAGACTACCGCAGGGCCGGCAACGGCAGAATTCGTGTGATCGTGCAGGATCCAGGAGACGATCCCGAGGCGGCGAGCGAGGCCCGATCCCTAGGCATTCCGCCGATCCAGTTCAACGTGGTGGGTGAATCGCAATTCAGCGTCCGTGAGGGGTTTCTTGGCCTGGCCGTGCAATACGCCGACCAATCAGAGGTGCTGCCGTTTGTCCAACGGACAGATGATCTAGAGTATCGGCTATCCTCGTTTATTCGAGGCATGACCGATACGACAAAGGCGACAGTGGGATATTACGTGGCCACCTCGAACATGCAGGTTCCTGGCCGCACCTTCCAGCAATTTCGTGAGCAGCTTTCGGAAACCCACCAAGTGCGCTCCGTCGATTTCTCCACGGACTCAACGCAGCCCAGCGCAGAGATCGATGTGGTCGTGCTCATAGGGTCTCCGGATTCGCTGACGGCCGATCAGATTGCACGGTTCCAGATGTTCTTCGAGCGAGGTGGAGGTGCGCTGATCATGTCGGGGGGGATGGAACTCAATCCCCAGAATCAGGCGGCGTTGCCTACCGCCGTCGCATGGAACAGCATCCTGGAGCCGTTCGGCGTTGCCATCCGACAGGACATGGTGTACGACCTCCTGTCCAACGATCAGGTGGCGCTTCCCACGCAATTCGGTCGAATGATCCTGTCATACCCGTTCTGGGTGCGCGCCTTGAGCACACGGGCTCTGGTAGTGAATGGAGAGGTGGAAGCGGCGTTCATGCCGTGGACGAGCAGTATCGACACGAGCAGCGCAGTCCCCGGGACTCTCACTCCCATGTTCGTATCGTCCGACGGAAGCGGCGTCGAAGAGAACATGGTCATGATCACGCCCAACCGTAGTATGGGCAGCTTTGCACGGGACAGTCTGCGGCAGCGCGCTCTTGCCGTCTTGGTCAATCCTATGGCTGGCGCAGGCGAGCCCACAACGCAGGGACGGCTGGTGGCCGTGGGCAACACAGAGTTTGTGATGGACGGATATATCGATCGCAACCCAGGCAACGCGACATTCGCACTGAACTCCGTCGATTGGCTTGCGCAGGATGAGACGTTGATTGCGATTCGGGCCAAGAACCGGGCGCCGCCGCCGCTAGTCTTCTCGAGTGAGTTCATGGCTGATTTGGTGAAGCACGCGAATGTCGTTGGCGTGCCCGTTCTCATCGTCCTCGCCGCTGTCATCTGGTTGTTTAGACGCCGCCAACGAACCCGGCAGACGTACCGGCCCCCAGCGATACAGGAGGCTGCATGAGTCTCGACCGGTTGAAGCAAGTAGCCATTGCGCTCGTCATCCTCGTTTTTCTTTGGGGAGCGGCAGAAATGCTGCGCGGGGGCCTGGACGAGGCCAATGGTGATTTCGCAATTGCCGCCCTTGCACTGGAGGACGCCGACTCGGTCTGGATTGGCCGGGCCAGCGACACGATCATCATCGTGAAACAGACCGACACCGAGTGGAGCGTCAACGGGTATCGAGCCGCCTCTAACGGTGTCAACGATCTCTTCAACGTCTTCGCAGAAGTCCAGCGGGGAGATGTGGTGGCCCAAAACCCGGCTTCCCACGAGCGGCTTCAAGTCGCGGAGGACAATGGGCGCAAGCTTCGCGTGTACGGAGGAGGCGAACTACAGTTGGATTTGCTCGTGGGCAAACGTGGACGGGACTTCCAGAGCTTCTACGTACGCCGCCCCGGAGAAGATGAAACTTATGCGCTGCGGTCGCGGCTCATCACCTATGTTGATCGACAACTCAACGATTGGAGAGATCGCACCATCACCTCGGTTGGGACCGACAGCATTGCGTCGGTAGAAATAACCCGGGGACGAAACCGCCTCTTCCTGAGGAAGGAAGAGGGAGAATGGCGGTTCCCGAACGGACAGACTCCCGATTCCTCCGCGATGGCGCAGCTGCTCGATGGCTACCGAACTCTGAATGCCGCGGGATTCCCGACTCCGCAACAAGAGGATTCCGTCAACTTCTCACCGCCTGACCGCCGCATCATCCTGCGCGACGCGACCGACAACGTGCTAGCGGAGCTCCTCTTCGATTCCACGTCCGTGGGCTTCTGGGTGAGGCGGGCGGACGGCGGACCGGTGTACCGGCTGGACCGGTTCCGAGTGGACCGGATTGTGCCGGCGGACAGCACCCTGCTGGGAAGCGCCAGGTAGCGCCAAGCGCGCCAACCTGACAACAAACCACCTCTCGGCCGTTTCACGACGGAACGGCTGCCTTTACCGCGTTATGACCTCTATCGCACCGTTGGTGAACCCGGTGCCCCAGCGCGTCGTGGCGTCCCGTGCGTTGATGTAGCGAATCTCCTGGATATCCTCTACGGCGACGGACCGGAGCGCGTCGACATTGCCAAACCTGACGTTGTTCATAAATGCGACGACCGGGGTACTTGATCGGGTGGACCCCGTTCCCCGGCCTCTGAGCCACGAGCTGCGCAGCCGTCGAATGGCCTCGTAGGCGTCGTGCGTAGCACTGGCCACCAGCTCGTCCCGGGTGATGACGTCCCTGGAGCGCGACGGCGAGGGTGATTCCGAATCGGACTCACCGGAGCCGCTCGAGGCGCACGCCGTTCCCAAGACCGCAAAGGCGACCAGGGCGCTGATGAGATGCTGTCGTTGCATGGGAGTCTCCCGCAGGGGTGGCAATCGACTGGAAAGTGGAAGTATAAAGGGGTGCGGAGGAGCGCCGCTGTCAAGCACCTCTAGCGGGGCCGAGGAGGTGGCGGGCCCTCCGAAAGACGGCGTGCCACATACGTCGTGTCAGGCGCCCAGTGTTGGTGTTTTGCCGGCTCGGATGGTAGGAGGCAAGCAATACAGTGCCGTCGGGCATGACCGTCTCGACCCCGTGTCCGAAGTGGGGGCCGTCACCGGCCCGGCGGTGCTCGTGCCAGTCAGCCGACCGGATCCAACTCTCGTGCGCGATGCGGCCCAGCGTGATGACGATCTCGATCCGTCGTAGCAGCGAAATTTCACCGGTAAGGAAGGGAAGGCAGTTGGCCAGTTCGCGGGCGGTGGTGGAGCGCACCGGGCGGCCGCCGTGATGAAACAATCTCGAAGTCTCAACCCGTCTGCCGGCGAGACGGAAGTCGGCTGATTGCAGAAGCTGTAGCGGTGGAGTGCCTCGTAGAGCCAGTCGCCGCTCGAATCTCCGGTGAACATCCGGCCAGTGCGATTCGCTCCGTGCGCTGCAGGAGCTAGGCCCACGATGAGGACCCGCGCTTCGGGGTCTCCGAACCCGGGTACGGGCTTACCCCAGTAGTCGTGATCCATGAACTGCCGTCTTTTGTCCTTGGCGACACGCTCGCAGTG
>JBDHDY010000225.1:0-5562 GCA_039591275.1 Gemmatimonadota bacterium
CGGCGTGCCTTGATGATGGCGGCAGCGTGCACACCCGTACCCGTTCTGAAGGCGTCGTCACCCATCACGGGATAATTGGCCGGCTGAGGCACTCCGATGGACTCCGCAGCGAGCGCACAATACTCCCTTAGCTTGGAGACATCGTGCCGGTGGGCACCCAGCAGGCGCAGATTGACGATCAGGAGATCCATTTCTGCGTTGCCAACACGCTCGCCTACCCCAAGGGCGGTGGCGTGCACCCGATCAACCCCGGCTTCAATAGCTGCCAGACAGTTGACCACACCCAATCCCCGATCTCGATGGCCGTGCCAGTCTATCTTCACGTCTTCGCCAGAGGGTCCTACCACCTCTTCCCTAACGAACCGCACGAGATTGCTAACACCCCGGGGCGTTGCGTGCCCCACAGTATCCGCGAGACATATGCGGCGCGCACCCCAGCTTATCGCGTGGGCATAGAGCGTCTTGATCGTCTCAGGGCGCGCCCTCGTGGTGTCCTCTGTGACGTACATGACCGGAAGTCCCTCTCGAACTGCAAACGTCACCGCCTTCTCGCTCACCTCCAGCATCCGATCGAGCGTCCAGTCTTCGGCGAACTGGCGGATGGGTGAGGACCCGATGAATGTCGCGGCTTCGATGGGGATTCCGACCTCCTGGGATATCTCCACAATGGGCTGCACGTCGGCCACTACCGTCCGGGCGGCACAATTCGGCGCAAGGGGAAGGTTTTGGTCGGCTATCTCTCGAGCCAGCGCGCGGACTGCCTCCACTACCCGCGGCCCGGCGCCGGGGAGGCCGATATCGGCCGAGGCGATGCCAAGGTCCACCATCAAGTGAAGGAATCGTAGCTTGGTCTCTATCGGGGGGTCGATGGCAGAGGGGGATTGAAGGCCATCTCGCAGGGTCTCATCGTTCAGCTCGATCCGGGCAGCCGGCCAATCGAAGTCGTCGATGGCGTTCCAGTCATGAATCAGAGTGGATTCTTCCATTATCAAGGTAGTCTGACTGCCGGAGAAACCGACGTCAAGCACCGAAGCGGCGACTCCGATCAGGGCGCCGCAGCCACTTCGTCTCGAGTCACGATCATGTCGGTGAGGGTCGCCTGCTTCACAACTGCGTCGTCCCCGATCAAAGAGTGCTCGATCTGAGATCCGACGATCGTGACGCCTTTCCCCACGATGGTTTGCTGCAGGGCGCTCGACGTCACTTTCGTCCCTTCGTCGAGGGCCACATTCGGTCCAATGATACAGTCCACGAGCTCCACTCCGTCGGCGACCCACACCGGATCGATCACCCGCACATCCGCCCCCGTGGCAGGCTTACGGGAGCGACCCGTGCTCAGGAGGTGCAAATTCGTCTCCAACAGCGTACCGACCTTGCCGCAGTCGTACCACCCATCGACTTCGGCCGTTCGGATTTTGCGCCCATGGTCGATCATGTACTGGAACGCCTCGGTGAGGAACCATTCCCCTTTGTGCTTTGGTTGGGAGAGCGTGTGATTGATGCCGTCGAACAGCGCCACCCAATCCCTGATGTAATACAGTCCGATATTGGCCAACTTCGAGATTGGCTCGGCGGGTTTCTCGACTATCCGAGTCATGTACCTGTCGGCGTCCGTGACTATCACGCCGAATCGCTGGTAATCCTCAACTTCCTTCGCCCAGATGATGCCGTCCGCATCTACGCGGTTGACCAGTGTTAGGTCCGCGTCAAACAGAGTGTCCACGAAGATTATCAAGACCGGTCCATCAACATAGGGTCGCGCCAGGTTGACTGCTCCAGCCGTGCCGTCCTGCACTTTCTGCTCTACAAATCGAACCGAATGTGTATAGTGGTGTCTGACATAATCTTCAACTTGGTCTTTCAGATGGCCGGTTATGAAGATCAATTCCTCCACCTCGAGCCCGTCTAGGTATTCGATTACATAATCCAGTACCGAACGGCCAGCCACCCGCAGTAGTGGTTTGGGCACATGCTTTGTGAGTGGAAGGAACCTGGTCCCCCTCCCGGCAAGCGGTATGACAACTTTCACGAGACTCTCCCGTATCGATCCTCGAGGCGTACAACATCGTCCAATTCCGGCGTGGATGCTTCGAGGAGGTCACTCGCCTCCAGGGCCTCCATTTGGTGCACCGTACCTGGCGTAATGTGGTAGCTCTCGCCCTCACTCATTCGCTGCTCTGTTAGCTCGTCACCGATTCGCACACGAAAGATGATGGCACCTTTGAGAACGTGGATCGTTTCGTCTTTGCGTTCGTGGTACTGAAGGCTCAGCACGTGTCCAGGCTCGATATGAAGAATCTTGCCCGCGTATTGGTCGGTGCTTGCCCACACGAGCTCGTAGCCCCACGGCTTATCCACACGGTACGGAACGTTCAAGGGTTCACCTCAGAAGTGCAGTTTGAGAGATGACGGGCTCGTGACGCACGCGTGGACGCAGGCGCCGCAGCCGACACATCCCTCGACCCGAATGACTGGACGCCCTTCAGGATCAAGCGTCATCGCTGTCTCGCCCACGGGGCACGCGCGCGCGCACACGCCACATTCGGAGCCTTGAAATGCGATGCACTGCTCCGGCAGGAGTTCCAGTGCGGCCATCCGGTAGCCTTCCCATCCCCGTTCGGGCACGGAAAGCGCTTCGGTGGGACACGCTGCCGCGCAGGGCATATCGTCACACGCGATGCACGGCTGCACGTCCACGTCGATCAACGGAGTTCCTGCTGCAAACCCCGCCCCCGGTGGCGCCTTGATGATCGCAGAAACCGGGCAAGGGGCAAAGCAATCTCCGCACCTCGTGCACGCGGCGAGGAAGGCCACCTCGTCCAGGGCGCCTGGCGGACGAAGGTAGCGTTGTTGAACCACGCGCGCTTCCGCCCGCTTCGCCACTACCTTCGCGACTCGTCCCACCGTCGCCCGGAAGAACGAACGGCGGTCGCCTTCGCCCCGGGTCAGAAAATCGGCTGGAGGCTCACTAGCCACCGGAACTCCGATCGGTTGTTTCCTTGCTTTCTGTTGTGAGCGAACACGGGTTCGGTCACCCAGATGGGAAACTCCACGCGCAGCGGGAACGTGAGGTCTCCGACGTGAAACCACAGGCGGACGCCCGCACCCGAATCGTACACGGGCGTGAAGCCCCTGCCACTGACCGACGGTACCGCCAATGTGTCCACAAACGCTCCATCGCCAAATGCGACAAGGGAAGCACGGCGAAACAGCCCACGGCTCTTACGAAAGGCGTCTAGTTCGAACTCTAGATTGCCAGCCAGGATCCAGCGCCCCCCCACCCCAGGCCGGTAGGCCCGAACGTTGGCGTTTCCGGGCGAGTGGTAAAACACATCGGGACCAACGAGCGGCGCTCCTCGAGTGCGAACCAATGGGTTCCCAAGTGTCTCATAGGGGTCCGCACCGTTCAGCGGTATGGACCGCTGACGCACCGGATTCTCTTGCCCCAGATACCCGCTCGCGAAGAACCGTGCGCCGGCCGTGAACGGACCGAACCGCTTTCGGACAGATACACTTCCCGTGCCGCGGGCAAACAGATCCGCGTCATATGTTCCACCGTTTATTTCCTCTGCGCGGGTGTACAACACACCACCCCCGTAACCGAGGTGAATCTTCCAATGAGTACTTCCTGACGGAAGATCCCACTCGTCCACTCGTCCTACCTCAGCGGTGCCGGCATTCTCCCAGAGCGCAAAGTCGAGGAAGTTAATTTCTCTTGTCGCGATCCACTGCGCCTGCCACGTGCTGCGGCGTATGTCCTCGGATGAAAAGGATCCACGATGCTCGGAACTCAACTTCAGCCGGGCGCCGGTCGTGCCCTCCTGTGCCCAAGCCTCGAAGGATTGCGAGCCTCCGGGCGTTCTAAGCCATACGGGGTTCTCGTAGCTCAGATAGAAATCGACACTCTCGCCCAACGTCGCTGCTTCTATCCCATCGAGACCAGAGAAAACGTCCCATATCCCACGCGTCAACCACAAGCTCCACCGGTTGTACCGGCCCAAGTAGTTGCTGCGAAGTCGCACACCAACGGTGGCGTCAGAGGCGTCATTCCACCAGAACGTGGGGAGGATCGACACCACCGGCCGGTCCCGCTCACTCGGCTCCTGCACCCCAGTGTCGAAACGCCACCGCTTTGCTCCGAGGTCGAACAAACCCCGTTCCCAGTTGTTAGTGAAGTTCCAGTCGTGACTCTTCACAAAAGGATCCAACATCAGACGCCCCGGCCGGTGACGGGTCGTGAAGGTGATGGCTTCCCTCTCCTGCTGCCCAGCAACCCGACCGTAAACGACCGGCGGTCCCGAACCGGGACGCTCGCCGACCTCGATGGGCATCGATCCGCTTCCCCGCCTCACGACCTCGACGCTCGTCGCCCATGTTCCATCCACCAGTTCCCGACGTGTGACGTCACCTAGGGCGTAGTCGTACAACGGTGTATCGTGGAGCCACTGCTGAAAGAACCAGCCGAGATCCATCCCGCTCACATCTTCCGCCACCTCGCGGAGTGCCCTCTCAGTCACATGCTTGAGCTTCCAGCGAGCGTAGTATTCCCGAAGAATGGCCTTCATCGTCTCGTGGCCGACAATGTAGCGAAGCTGGAAATAGAAGAGTTCGGCCTTCGAATAGATCATGGCCCCGTACGTGCTGAAATCTCTAAAATCTTCGCTTATGGTGCTCACCGGTTGTGACCAGCCGTCGAGATCGAGCTGCAGAATGTAGTTTTCGAGACCCGAATAGGCGTCGACTCCATCGAAGTGTTCTTCAGAGTACCAACTCCCCTGAAAGCTCGAAAAGCCTTCGTCGAGGAACCCTTCCTTCCACTCGTTGTTCGCCAGAATACCCATGAGGTAGTTATGCCCCACTTCATGGAGAATCAGACCGAAACTGGCACTTCCATCCATCACCATCATCGGGAATTCCGTGCCGCCGCCTTCGATGCGGTGAACGTTGGTGATCTGCGGCCACGGATACGGTCCAAAGAGGTCATCCAGCCAGCGAAGCGCTTCCTCCGTACGGCGCACCGCCACCCCGTTACCCCAGGTGGTTCGATCGAGCGGCGTGTATAACACGCGCACCACGGCGCCGGAGAACCTACCTTGCTCGTAGATGTAGTCCGGGTTTAGCGACATGGCGAAATGGTGAACGTCCTCCGCATAAAACCGCACACACTTCCGCCCTGGTTGCACTGCCAACGCACCACATCCTCCTCCCTCCTCCCTCCTCCCCGGGGTGGGGGTCTGGGAGGAGGTATACCAGTCTCTTTGATAGTCGATCACCAGATTCGGATCCGCTTTCGCATAGTCCCAGCCGGGATCGCCCTCGATGGGGACTCCAGTGGCACCGATGACCTGATCGCCTGGTAGGTCCAACGTCACGTCGTAGCTGCCAAACTCTCCGTAGAATTCTCCCGCAGGATACAGTGGATGATCCTGCCACCCCTCCCGATCGTACGTGACAACCCTCGGGTACCACTGGGCGAAATCGAATCGCCGGCCCTGCCGTCCCTGCCGCCGCGGTAAAGTGCTGGGTCGCGCCTGCCAATCCAGAGCCACTTCCATCGACTGT
>JBDHDY010000226.1:0-5691 GCA_039591275.1 Gemmatimonadota bacterium
CACCGCCTTGACGATAAACGCCAGATACGTCAGCCGTGCACCGCGATTCAGATAGTCCTGCTTGCGGCTATCGCGGAGCTTGGCAATCCTCGTGAAGTCCACCTCGTAGAAGCTGGTGACGTGAGCCGACACGCGACGTGACGCAACCATGTGATCCGCCGTCAGCTTGCGGATCTTGGTCATAGGCTCGACCCGGTCGCCGGGCCATGCCTCCACGGTGGGATGGCTGACACCGCTCGGTGCTACCGCCGCCGCCGCCCCCGGCGCTGCCGCGGGAGACGGTACTGCAGCACCGGATTGGATGAAGGTCAGGATGTCCTTCTTGGTCACCCGGCCCCCAACTCCCGGCACCGCACCGTCACCGACAGCTCGGGCAGGCGGGGGTGCGGGAGGAATTGACGCAGCGGCGGGAGCGGGTGACGCGGTAACGGCGCTCGCAGAGGGTGCGGCCGCTGCCGGCTCTGACGCGGCAACATCAACGCTCTGCGGTGGAGACACGGCGGCGGCGTCCTTGTCGGTCTCGAGAACCGCCACAACGGTCTGCACCTCTACAGTTTCACCCTCCTGCACCTTGATCTCCGCGAGTACACCGCTGGCAGGAGCTGGGATTTCGGCGTCGACCTTGTCGGTGGAGATCTCCAGGATGGGGTCATCGCGTTTGATTTCGTCACCGACCTTCACCAACCACCGCGAGACGGTGCCCTCCGCAATCGACTCACCCATCTGGGGCATTATGACGTCAACACGGGCCATTGGAGATCTCCTGAGGCACGTCCCCCCGTCGTCGGATGGAATCGTGCGGGTTACACAAAGTCTTCAGTCGCGAAGGGGAGCCCGGTGGCGCTCGACGGTGACCGTGCCCGCCGACTGCCGAGGAGGGAGCCGCGCCGACCGCTCACACGTCGACTGAACGGCTGCAAGATAGCCGATCCCGCGTTGTTCTGCGACCGTGTTCATCCAAGGTCAATATGAGAGGAGTCGCCGAGCGGCAACGACGATGTCCTCTTCCTGCGGCAGGACAAAGTCCTCGAGCGTTGGTGCGTACGGAAGGGGCGTGTCGTGTGCGGTGACACGGAGGACTGGTCCATCAAGCCATTCGAATGCGCGTTCGTTGATCCGAGCCGCGATCTCGCCCGCGATGCCACCCGTCCGAGTGTCCTCGTGTACGATCAGGACTTTGTTGGTTTTGCGTAAGCTGGAGAGGATCGCCTCTTCATCCATCGGCAACAGGGTACGTAGATCCAGGACCTCAACCGATGCGCCGTCCTCCTGCGCGATCCGTTCCGCCGCAGCCAGCGACTTCCAGACCATCGCCGACCAGGTGACGATTGTGAGATCCTGCCCCTCGCGCCGCACCATTGCCTTGCCAATCGGCGTGATGATCTCCTCATCGTCCGGCAGATCTTCCTTGACCCGGCGATACAGAAATTTGTGCTCGAAGTAGATGACCGGATCTTCATCGCGAATCGCGGCTTTAATCAATCCCTTGGCGTCCCGGGCCGTGGCCGGGCAAACAAGCTTGAGTCCGGGAGTGTGAAAGAACGCCGCCTCGGGTATCTGGGAATGGAAGGGACCACCACGCACATACCCACCTGAGGGCCCGCGCACCACCATAGGCGTCGAAAGGCCCGCACGATAGCGAGCAGTTGCCACGTAGTTCGTGAGAATGTCGTAGGCACACGAGATGAAGTCCATGAACTGCATCTCGGCTACCGGCCGCAACCCCATGTGCGCCGCACCAGCTGCGGCCCCGATAATGGCTACTTCACTGATCGGCGTGTCGATGATGCGTGCAGCACCGAAGTGGTCCCGGAATCCCTCAGTGACCTTGAAAGCCCCGCCGTACACCCCGATGTCCTCGCCCAGGATGAACACGCGATCATCCCGCTCGAGCTCCTCCCACATTCCGCGACGAAGCGCCTCCAGATATGTCACTTCAGGCACGAGAACTCCTGAACCACAACGACTCACTGCGCGGCGGCATGGCCAAGACATCGGTCAGCGCCGAATCCGGGTCCGGTGGGGCCTCACTCTCGCATCTCGCCGCCGCCTCGTCGAGCTCCGAGTGCACTCGATCCCGAAGCGCCGACAACTCGCCCTCGTTGGTCCAACTCGCGCGCAGGACGCGTTCGGTGAAGCGCTCGATTGGATCGTTCTCGGCACACTGCTCGATGTCCTCCTGCGGCTGATACCGTCGATCATCATGCTCGGCGTGACCGCCGCCCCTGCATGTCACGACCTCCACCATGGTGCCGCCACCGCCGTCCCGGGCCAGCGCGACGGCACTCTTGGCCGCCTCATAGACAGCCAGAACATCGTTGCCGTCGACGGTGACCGCTGGGAGGCCGTACGCTTTGGCTTTCGAGACCATACTGGTCACGGCCGTCTGTTGGGAGGTGGGCGTCGAATACGCCCAGCCGTTGTGCTCGACGATAATCACGAGTGGGACGAGTTGGGCCGCCGCGAAGCTTATGCCCTCGTGAAAAGCTCCCGTGCTCGTGCCGCCATCCCCGATATAAGCCATCCCCACTCGCCGCTCGCCACGCAGCTTGAAGCTCAAGGCGATCCCAGCCATCACCGGTATCATGTCTCCTAGATGGGAGATCTGTCCCAGGTAACCGAGTTTAAGATCGTTGAAGTGCACGTTCATCTCGCGCCCCACCGTGGGACTCGTCCCTTTGGCCATATACTGGCGCAGCACGTCAATCGGTTGCGCCCCTCTCACGAGGATCGAACCAAGGTTGCGAATCAGTGGAGAAAGGATGTCTCCCGGCTGGAGCGCGTAGGCACTGGCCACGCTCTCCCCCTCTTGCCCGAGTGATCGGTAAAGACCTCCGACCACTTTGCCCTGACGGTAGAGCTTGACCAGGCGCTCTTCGAGGGACCTCGTGAGTACGAGGTAGTAGTAGACCTCGAGGATCTGATCTCGCGAGAGGCCGGCCGGCAGCGGGTCGACCTGCACCACCTGTGCCTTCAACGGTCAGCGACTCCTTTTCGCACACCTCGGAGGACCGACCGGACCACCGGCGGCCTCATATCCCTCATGAGCCGCCGCCCACTGGCCGCCCTGCCGTGATTATCCGGCATCGACGTCACGGGCGGCAGGCGGACCAGTGCGGCTCAGTAGGCTCCGCGGAGTTGGTGGGTGGGTTCAACGCGTTTGTGCACCGACCCCAGAAACCGTTTGACCATCTTGTCGGCTTCACTCTCAGCTTCTTGGTCGGTTCGGACTTTGACGTGAGTGTAGTGGCCGCCCTCGGCCCACACCTCGACGTGAATTGCTCCGACCGTGCCCTTGAAGCTTCGGGATTTGTTCCCGAGCTCCACCGCTTCGATTCGCGATCCGAAGAACTGGTCCGCTTCGTCGAGGACGTCTTCGAGGGGCAGCGATGTACGATGAAAGTATTGCATGCGCTATGGCGTCGTTGAAGGGGTGAAGCGGCGCAGTCGCAGACTATTGCCGACCACGCTCAAGCTCGACAGCGCCATGGCGGCGCTGGCAACAATGGGGCTCAACAGCAACCCTGTGAAAGGATACAACACCCCGGCCGCGAGCGGGATACCGAGAATGTTATAGATGAATGCGAAGAACAGATTCGATCGGATGGTCTGCATGGTTCGGCCGGAGAGCTCGACAGCCCCCACGACGGTTCCGAGGTCTCCCCGAATCAACGTGACATCGGACGCCGCGATCGCGACATCCGCCCCCGTCCCGATGGCAAACCCCACATCCGCCTGGGCGAGAGCGGGTGCGTCGTTGATCCCGTCACCGACCATGGCTACCAGGTGACCGTCTTGCTGCATGCGTTTGATTTCAGCGACTTTCTCTCCAGGCTCTACCTGAGCCAACACCCGGTCGATCCCGATCTCATTCCCTACTCGCTCGACAGCCGTGCGGTTGTCACCACTTATCAAATACAGTCGAAAGCCCATGGCTTTGAGCTCGGCGACGGTGTCCTTGGCGTCATCCTTGATCTCGTCCGCGACTACCAATAGGCCCTGCACGACGTCGTTGACGACCACCACAACCAGCGTGCGCCCGGCTTCGAGGTGGCGGTCCACCTGTTCACCAAGCGCGCCGAGATCGATGCTCCGTTCCCGGGCGTGTTGGACGCTGACAACCTCCACCAAGAACTTGCCGACGATTCCGCGGGCACCTCGGCCCTCCATGGCCACAAAGCGATCCACAGGCTCGATCGCAACGCCCTTTTCCCTGGCCGACTTGACGATGGCCTCCGCGATGGGGTGTTCCGAGCGGTCTTCCACGGCGGCGGCGAGCCGCAACAAGTTGGCCGGGTTGACGCTCGTACCGTCTGAGCGCTTTGCGCCAATCACATGGGTCACCGTGGGGCGCCCGCGCGTGATGGTTCCCGTCTTGTCGAACACGATCGTGTCGGCATCCTGAATGGCCTCGAGGGCTTCGCCGCCTCGGATCAAGATGCCGTGCTGGGCTCCCTTCCCTGTTCCCACCATGATGGCCGTTGGCGTCGCGAGCCCGAGCGCGCAGGGGCAGGCGATGATCAGTACGGTGACGAACGCTACGGTGGCAAAGACGAACTTCGCTTCGCCTCCCAGCACCATCCAGGCCACGAACGCCAGGATGGCGATCACAATGACGGTCGGCACAAACACCCCAGCCACTCGGTCGGCAAGTCGCTGAACCGGCGCCTTGCTACTCTGCGCTTCCTCGACCAAGCGAACGATCTGGGCCAGGGCCGTGTCCTTCCCAATCGCACGGGCCTGAATGACCAGCGATCCCGCACCGTTGATGGTCGCACCGGCGACCTGGTGACCGACGAGTTTCTCCACCGGCATCGGCTCACCGGTGAGCATCGATTCATCTACATGGGATTCGCCCGAGATGATCTCACCGTCGACGGGGATTGTCTCTCCTGGCCGTATGACCACTTCATCCCCAACCTCAATCTCGTCGATCGGCACCTCCTTGTCTCCGTCTTCGCGACGCACGCGGGCGACGTTCGGCCGCAGCGAGAGCAACTCTCGTACGGCCTCGGAGGTTTGCCCTTTCGCGCGGGCCTCGATCATTCTACCGAAGAGAATGAGCGCGATGATCGCGTTCACGGACTCGAAGTACACATCCGCCGGTAAGCCGGCACTCGTGAACGCACCCGGGGCCACTGTGGCAACGGTGGAAAACAGAAACGCCGAGCCGGTACCGACCGCGATCAACGTGTTCATATCCGCCGTGGCGTGCCGCGCGCCAAGCCAGGCACCTACGAAGAACTGCCGTCCGGACCAGGCAATCACCGGGAGTGTGATCACGAGTAGTCCGAGCTTGAGCACGAGCGGATCGAGAGCGTAGAGCTGAGGAATCGCGGACTGCAGCGTCGCGCCGATGGGACGCACGAGACGGATCACCAGGTCATCGCCCTTAACACTCGCTTCGCCCATCAGCGGCATCGAGCCGATCATGGCAATGATGGTGGCTACCGCAGCCACGGCGAACTTCGCGGCCAGCTTGCGAATCTCGGCGGATTGTCTGAGCCGATCTCGCTCGACGGGATCCTCGGCAGCCACCGGCTCCGGGACGGTGAACCCGAGGCCTTCGACGGCATCTTGAAGCTGCTGCGCGGTGACCATGCCCTGGACGTACTCCACCAACACTGTTTCCGCCGCCTGGTTGCCGCTGGCGGCGATCACGCCGGGCACTTTTAGTAAGGTCTTTTCTAC
>JBDHDY010000227.1:0-6375 GCA_039591275.1 Gemmatimonadota bacterium
CGACGCCAACGGGTTCTTGATCTCGTGTGCAAGCGATGCCGATAGTTCCGCCACCGCGGCAAGACGCTCCGCCCGGAGATTCAAATCCTCGAGCCGTTTTTGATCGGAAATGTCGGTGAAGATGGCCGTGACAGACCCCTGCCCTCCCTCCTCCACACGATGCAACGTTGTCGTCACGCCGATGGGATATGACCGGCCATCAATCGTAATGTTGCCCTCGACACGCACCTGCTGACGACCCTTCGACTGCGTCTCCAGAATGGCCGTTGACAGTTCGGAGGCACGGCTCTGGAGAAACTCGACAAACGGTCGTTCTACCCACTCGGCACTGGAAAACCCCAGCAGCCGCTGTGCGGCCGAGTTCGCGTACACCAGAACACCTTCCTCATCAACTGTCACTACACCGCTGCTGATCCCGTGGAGAATGTCACTCGCCTCAAGTCGCAGGCGGTGCACTTCTTTCTCGAGAACGGACCGCTGAGCTCCCACGACGTGAAGGCGCTGCGCGAGCCGGCCAACGGCAAACGCCACGGCCAGAAAGACCCCGATCTGCAGATAGACCGCCACAGAGATCTGTACCGGATGACCCCAGACGATGTCGGCGACGTACAGGAGTGCTGCGAGAAGCGTGATGAGCAGGTTAGACGCGAAAGGCATCGTCATGCCGCTCACGGCGATGACCAGAATGTAGAGGCCCGCGAAGTCGCTCTCCGCCCCTTCGGTCACATGCACTATTGCGGTGACCAGGGCCAGGTCGAACAGGGCCTGGGCATAGAGAAAGGCCGCACCCGGCGGTGCACGACGAATGTGCGTGTGAAAGAAGGAGACTCCGGTAACCACTACACTGCACAAGGCAGCGACCGCCACAGTCACGATGACGCCTGGGGAGACGGTGGGGAAATAGAATGCGGCGGCCACAAACACCACCGTGGCAACGCATACCCGGGCCACATACACCCACCGCAACAGCGACGGCGTCGGTGGCATCGTTTCCTAGTATTGGAGGACCCCTCGCAGATTGCAACACACCTACGTCACAAAATCTCGCAGAATGCCGACCACCGAGGTCCCCGGGGATTTCAGGGCACCACCATGGCGGGAGCACTCACCGCTCCCCTGGAACCCTCCCTGGATTTCTGACACAAGCCGTCAATTCGGGTACATTCTTGGACAATTCTTATCACCATCAGCAGGCCTCAACGTGGGAACCACCGGGCGGGATTTCAACATTCCGTTGCTCCGCTCGAATGGGGTCCTCCGGTGAGAGTATCGCCCAGGATCTACGGTATTCTCGGTGTGGCCGCGGCAGCGGCGGCTAGGCCGTAGACGACGGAAGCTTCGATCTCGGCAGTGGCCTCGGAGGGCTGTTTGAGATCGCTGCCGAGAACGTATTTGTCTTGAAGTTCAACTATTTGGATGGCACTTAGTCACAGACAAGAGCGCCACAACCCAATGGGCGAGTCATCACATTCTTCCGCTACGCGTCTTGCATCGCTCGACGCATTCCGGGGTCTTACCATCGCCGGAATGATCCTCGTCAACAACCCTGGTAGCTGGAGTCACGTCTACGCCCCGTTGCTGCACGCCGAGTGGCACGGCTGGACGCCTACCGACCTGATTTTCCCGTTCTTCTTGTTCATAGTCGGCGTGGCGATGAGCCTCTCTCTCGAAGGGCGCCTCGAGCGCGGAGAGGAGCGGACTCAGCTCTTCGCCAAGGTGCTCAAGAGAAGTCTCATCATCGTTGGACTCGGTTTGTTCTTGAGCGGTTTCCCAAGATTCGACCTGGACATCATGCGGATCCCGGGTGTGCTACAACGCATCGGTGCCGTGTATTTCGCCGCTGCGCTTGTGGTGCTTTACACGGCAAGGTGGGTGCAGGTCGCGGTCGCCGCGGCGCTGCTGCTTGGCTATTGGGCGGTCATGACGCTCGTGCCTGTGCCCGGCTTCGGGAGCGGCGATCTGAGCCCGGACGGGAGTCTGGCTGCCTACGTGGATCGCATGATTCTTGGCGTCCACCTGTGGCGTGAGATGTGGGATCCCGAGGGAATTCTCAGCACATTCCCGGCGGTTGCGACCACGCTTTGTGGAGTATTCACGGGCCGGTTGCTGCGATCGGGAAAGCCGCGCCTCGAGATCACTGCTTGGATGTTCGTTCTCGGGTGGGCTGCCATTCTGCTCGGCATCGTGTGGGGCCTGGTGTTCCCGATCAACAAGAACCTGTGGACCAGCTCGTATGTCGTCTTCACGGCCGGTGCGGCGCTTCACCTACTCGCCATCTGCTATTGGCTGATCGATGTCAAAGGTTGGAGTAGCTGGGCAGGTCCGGCGATCGTGTTTGGGCTCAATGCCATCGCCGTCTTCGTCTTGTCGGGCTTGTTGGTCAAGACCCTATTGCTGATTCGAGTGACCTCAGCCGGCGGGTCGACGATCTCGCTCTACACCTGGCTGTACCAGCAAGCCTTCGTGCCGTGGGCGGGGCCCCTCAACGGCTCGCTGGCCTTCGCTCTCTTCAATGTCGGTTTCTGGTACGGCCTAATGTACCTGCTGTACCGGAGGCGTATTTTCATCAAGATCTAAAAAAATCTCGCGCCGTCAGGGCGCGAGACTCTTCTAGTTCACTCCGATCCAGCAACCCGCGGTTACTGCACGGCGTTGATCATGTTGAAGATCGGCAAGTACATGGCGACGATCATGCCACCGACGACCACACCCAAAACCACAATCATCACCGGCTCCATGAGGGACAACAGCGCACTCACCGCCGCGTCGACCTCGTCGTCATAAAAGTCGGCGATCTTGGTAAGCATCTGATCCAAGCCGCCGGTCGCCTCTCCCACCGCAATCATGGAAGTCACCATAGGTGGGAACACTTTCGACTTTTGCAGAGGCTCTGCGATGGTCGCGCCGCCAGCGATCGAGCTGCGGGATTCCATCACGGCGTCGTGGACCACCCGATTCCCCGAGGTTCGCGCTGTGATTTCCAAGCCCTCGAGAATGGACACGCCTGAAGAAATGAGCGTCCCGAGCGTACGAGTGAAGCGTGACACGGCCGATTTCAACAGCAAGTCACCCAACACAGGCACCTTTAGAAATAGTTTGTCCATCACCAGCTTGCCGTTACTCGTGGTGTAGTATTTCTTCAGGGCGAACGCGAGTGCGCCAGCGCCACCGATCATCGCCCACCAGAAGTTCTGCAGTAGGTCGCTCATCCCGATCACAATCCGCGTCGGGAGCGGCAACTCCATCTGCACCGATGCAAACATGTTCTGGAAGGTCGGGATGACGAACACGAGGAGCACGATGACCGCAATGGCAGCCACCGAGAAGATGACCGCCGGATAGATCATTGCGCCCTTGACCTTCCTCACGATGGCATCCGTCTTCTCCAAGAACACGGCCAGCCGTAACAGAATCGTGTCGAGGATACCACCTGCCTCACCTGCAGCCACCATGTTGACGAACAGATCGGTGAAGACGGTTGGGTGTTTGGCCAACGCGTCAGCCAGGGTGTTACCACTCTCAACGTCGTACACCACCTGCCTGGTGACTTCGGAGAGATTCTTGTTCTCCGTTTGCTGTGCGAGGATGTCGAGGGCCTGTACCAGAGGGAGGCCTGAGTTGATCATCGTGGCGAATTGTCGCGTGAAGATGACGACGTCACGCGTCGGAACACGGCCCCGTCGCTTGCGCGATTTGGCCTCACGGATCCGTACGACGAGCAACCGCTTCTTCCGGAGGTGCGCGGCAACTTCCTCCCGCGACGCCAGGTCGAGGGTCCCGGACTGCTCCTCACCACTCAGCGACTTTGCGGTGTACTCAAAGACTGGCATCGTCCATCCTCCGGTCTGTTAGCGCCGGCCGGCGGCTCGCTGCGAAGCCGGGGCTTCCCCTGGCATTGGCTCGCCGACCATGCGGAGAAATTCGTTCGGATCAGAGCAAACTCGAAGGCACTCCTCGAGCGTCACCTCACGCTGCATGTACAACGTGTAAAGAGAATCTGCCATGGTTTGCATCCCATGTTTCTTACCCGCCTGCATCGCCGACATGATCTGGTGCACCTTATCTTCGCGAATGAGTGCACGAATCGCCGGCGTAGCGACCATGATCTCGCACACCATCACCCGGCCACGGCCCGAGGCTTTCTGCAGCAGCGTCTGCGTCACCACCCCCTCGAGTACGAAGGCGAGCTGTGCCCGAACCTGAGACTGCTGATGTGATGGAAATACGTCGATGATGCGGTTGATCGTTTCAGCTGCGGAGTTGGTATGCAAAGTAGCGAACGCCAAGTGTCCAGTTTCAGCGATGGTGAGCGCCGCCTGGATGGTCTCGAGATCCCGCATCTCTCCGATGAGCACGACATCCGGATCCTGGCGCAGCGCGTATTTGAGGGCGTTAGAGAAGGACTTGGTGTCCGATCCGATTTCCCGCTGGTTGATGATCGCAGTCTGGTGGCGATGGATGAACTCGATGGGGTCTTCGATCGTGATGATGTGAGCCCGCCGCTCGCGGTTGATCTTATCGATCATTGCAGCAAGGGTCGTAGACTTTCCCGATCCGGTCGGCCCGGTCACCAACACGAGGCCCCTCGGCCGCTTCGAGAAGTCACCGAGCACCTTCGGCAATCCTAACTCTTCAAACGACTTGATGGCCAGCGGGATCTGCCGGACGACAAGCGTCACGCAGCCGCGCTGTTTGAAGCAGTTGCCCCGGAAGCGGGCCAAATCCTGGATGCCGAACGAGAAGTCGAGCTCGTCCTCCGTCTCGAACCTCTTCTTTTGGTTCTCGGTGAGCACCGAATAGGCGACCTGCAACGTGTCCTTCGGTGTCATGACTCCCGGATGTCGGGAATCGACAATCTCACCGTCAACCCGGAGCTTCGGACGCTCACCGGCCGTGATGTGGAGATCGGACGCATCCCGTTCGATCATTTCCTCGAGCAACGCCCGAAGGTTCAGGCGCTCTTGCGCCTTCTGCGAAGCAACCCCTGTCATTTAACTACCCCGCCGTTTCCTTGACCACTTCCTCGAGGGTCGTGACACCCTTGCGAATCTTCTCCATGCCGTCCATCCGCAACGTCAACATACCGTCTTCTACAGCCTGGTTCTTGAGGTCCTCGGCGGAATCGCCCTTCAAGACCCTGCGACGGAGCTCTGGGCTCATGGCCATCACCTCGTACAACCCCTGGCGCCCCTTGTATCCTGTGCCATTGCAGGTGTCGCATCCGGTGCCCTTGTGGAACGTCAAACCCTCAGCTTGTTCGGGGGTGAGGCCCAACGACAACAGCTCCTCCTCGGTGTATTGGTGCTCTTCCTTGCAATCTTCGCAGATGCGCCGCACAAGTCGCTGGGCTACAATCAGATTCACGGCGCTTGCTACGTTGAACGGCTCGATGCCCATGTCGATCATGCGCGTGACGGTCGAGGGCGCATCGTTGGTATGCAGTGTGGACAACACGAGGTGCCCGGTGAGCGCCGCCTTGATGCCGATGCTCCCCGTCTCCAGATCACGGATCTCTCCCACCATAATAATGTTGGGGTCCTGCCGGAGGAACGCTTTGAGCGCCGCCGCAAAGGTCATGCCGATCTCATTGCGGACGAGCACCTGGTTGATCCCGTGGATGTTGTACTCCACCGGGTCTTCAGCTGTCATGATGTTTACATCAATATTGTTCACCTGAGACAACGCCGAGTAGAGCGTCGTTGTCTTACCCGAGCCCGTCGGTCCCGTCACCAAAATCATGCCGTACGGGTTCGTGATGGCGGTCATGAGATCCCGCTCGGCGGCCGGCTCGAACCCGAATGTCTGTAGATCCAGCGTGAGATTGCTCTTGTCGAGGATTCGCAGCACGATCTTTTCCCCGAAGATCACCGGCAACGTCGAGACCCGGAAATCGATGACGCGCCGACCCATCCTGAGCTTGATCCGCCCATCCTGCGGGACGCGCTTCTCGGCAATGTTCAGGTTCGACATGATCTTGACCCGGCTCGTGAGCGCCGCCTTGAGCTTGAGCGGCGGCTTCATGATCTCCAGCAAAGAGCCGTCGATGCGGAAGCGCACCCGGATCTCCTTCTCGAACGGCTCGATATGGACGTCGCTCGCGCCGCGCTTCACCGCCTCGGTGAGAATGCCGTTGATCAGCTTCACCACCGGGGCGTCTTCGGCGCTTGCCGACGCGTCTTCATCGTCGTCCTGTTCTTCGACGATCTCCAGGTCTGCGTCCTCGAAATCCTTGAGCAGGACCTTGAGCTGGGCCTCGGTGTGTTCGTAGTACCTCTCGATCGCCATTCTGAGGGTGTACTCGCCGGCAATCACCGGAAAGACGTCGAAGCGAGTGATGAACTTCAGGTCTTCCAGGACCTGCATGTTCGTCGGATC
>JBDHDY010000228.1:0-5546 GCA_039591275.1 Gemmatimonadota bacterium
CTGCCCGCTGGTGGCGAGACGGCATCGCTCCTCACACTGGTGGTCACACACCCGCGCGCAGACCGAGGGGAAGGGGTTGGTCGCGCGGATCACGCGATACGCCTCTTCGTATTCGCCTCTGGTGATGAGGGCGGCGTAGCGCCACGCTTCCGTGCCCACCGGGCAGGCAGCCTGGCACGGCGCGCCTGTAAGCTGCTTGCACACGTAGGCGTCGCACCGCTTGTCGATGATATGTCGCTCGTACTCGTCCCTGAAATAGCGCAGGGTGCTGAGCACCGGATTCGGCGCGGACTGTCCCAAACCGCACATGGTCGAGTCTGCCACCGTCTGGCCGAGTTCCTCGAGAACATCCAGCTGACCGAGCGTTCCTTTCCCGTTCGTGATGTCGTCGAGGATCTCCCACATCCGCTGTGTACCCTTGCGACACGTGAAGCACTTCCCGCACGACTCGTCTTTGAGGAACCTCATGAAGTACTTGGCGATGTCCACCATGCAGGTGTTGCCGTCCATGACGATCATGCCGCCGGAGCCCATGATCGCACCGGCTTCCTTCAGGCTGTCGTAATCGATGGGAAGATCGAAGCGCCAATGGGGAATGCATCCGCCGGACGGACCCCCTATCTGCACTGCCTTGATTCTGCCACCATCCAGGGGACCGCCTCCAATGTCATAGACTATTTCTTTGATGGAGGTGCCCATGGGCACCTCCACCAAGCCGGTGTGCTTAATCTTTCCCACGACCGAGAAGACCTTCGTGCCGGTACTGGTCGGCGTTCCGATTCGAGCGAACTCGTCTCCGCCCTCCGCTATGACGATGGGGACGTTGGCCCAGGTTTCGACGTTGTTGATGCACGTAGGCCTGCCGAAGATGCCTTTCTCGGTGGGGAAAGGCGGTCTCTGCCGTGGCTCGCCCACGGTGCCCTCTATGGCCCGAATGAGAGCGGTCTCCTCACCGCACACGAATGCGCCGGCACTCTTGACGATGTTGATGTCGAAGTTGACCCCCGCACCCAGGATGTCCTTACCTAGTAACCCGTATTCACGCGCCAACCTGAGAGCAATCAGCAGGTGCTTGATCGCCAGGGGATACTCGTGTCGCACGAAAACGAATCCCTCGGTCGCGCCCATGGCCAGCCCACCAATGATCATGCCCTCGAGGACACTGTGTGGATTGCCTTCCAGGATGCTGCGATCCATGTAGGCCCCTGGATCGCCCTCGTCGGCATTGCACACGATGTACTTCCCGCCGTCGCCATCCTGGCGCCGCGCCAGTTCCCACTTCTCGGCAGTCAGGAACCCCGCGCCGCCACGGCCCCTGAGTCCCGAGCGTCTTATCTCGTCGATGATCTGCTCGGGCGTATACCCGGCCAACACCTTGGCCAGCGACTCGTACCCTCCCTCCGCCAGGTAGTCGAACAGCCTGATGGGGTCGATCTGCTGGTTTCTTCCGAGCAGCGTACGCTGTTGCTTGGCGAAGAAGGGTATGTCTTCGAGATGATGACAGCTTGCGCCTGTTGCTGGATTGCGATAGAGGAGATCCTCAGCGTACACGCCCGTGACCGCAGCGTCGAGTATGGCCGGGATGTCTCGCGTTTCAATCTTGGGATAGAACGCTGACTGAGGCTCGTTAACAGCGAAGGGCCCCATTTCGCAGAAACCGTGACATCCCGTGATGCGTAGTGCTACCTCGTCAACGAGAGTGCGCTCAATGAGGTGCCTCTTGAGTGCGCGCTGAACTTTGTTGGCGCCGCCTGCTTGACAGGCGGTACCGGCGCAGATGGTGATGCGCGGTTTGGGCCGATTCACGCGGTCACGTATGCGATGCCGCAGCAGCTCCAGTGCACCGATCGTCCTGAGTCTTGGCATCAGTGTTTCTGTCCGTCGCCTTGCGCGTTCTCTTGTCTCACAGGTCTAGGTAACTGACGGCCGTGTGCCACCTTCACTCGCCCAAATCGAGCATGTGCTCCATGCAGCCGCGGCGCGAACAAAACCGAACCTTTCCGCCGCCCCTGACGAACAGGATGATCGTCGGAGCATCACAGTGTGGACATAGTCTCGTGGATCTGAGTTCCGCATGGCACCTGGGGCAGAAGAAGTGCAGGACAACACCCTCTGGAATCTGGTATTCCGACTCTGTCCGATAGTCACCATACAGGCTGCTCAACCGCATCCAGCCATGCTTTCTCCTGAACGAGACGGTGACGCCAACCATGGGATGACCGTCGAGTAAGCGCTCACTGGTCATCAAGCTCCGATTGCAGCTCGGACACGATACGCTCACCCCGAAGAGCTGCTCATCGTCCGTCATCTTGAGCGCGCGGTTAGTGCGCGAAGCCCGGTCGAGAACACCTGGGACATCACGCTCCTTGACATTGCGGTAGTACTCACCGTCGATCACCGTCACTGGCCCCAGTGCACACGCGCCAAGGCAGTTCACAGTCGATAGCGAGAACTCCCGGTCCTTGCTGGTCCCGCCGGCCTTTACGTTCAGGCGTTCCTCGAAGCCCTCGAGAATCTCCGGCGAGCCACGCACGTGGCATGCCGTGCCCATACACACGGATACCAAATGTCTGCCCCTGGGCTCCAAGCTGAAGCCCCTGTAAAAGGTTGCGATGCCGTAGACGTCGACGAGCGAGCGGCCTGTTCTGCTCGCGACAATCTTGAGGGCCTCCTTGGGTAGGTAGTTGTACTCGGCCTGGATGTCCTCGAGAATAGAGATGACGGTACCCGGCCTCCCGTCGTGTTTGTCGACGATTCTGAACACGTCCTCCGGGTTCATACGAGTTCTCATCGGCCAACCGCCTCTCCGCTTCCCTGAATCACTTGATCGCGCTAGCGATACTCCTCGCAATGCCACACCCCCCCTGGGGCGCGGAAAGTGCATCTATCCCCATCCTCGCAACTGTTACACAACCCCAACTTGCCGTTCGATTGCACCACATCGGGTGTGGCGCTGTAGGTGACAGTAAATGCCGGGTTGGTCTTTGGGGTGTTCACGGGGTCGAACTCGTCGCAACAAATCACCCCGCAAGGGCGGTTCTCCAAGTAGATGCATACGGAAGCGTTTCTGCAGGTCGAACACAGACCTCCGTTCGACGCACTGTTGAATTCCACGGTATCCCTCCGCAAAGAGTCCGCTTCGGATGTGAGGCAAGTGGCGTGCTAGGGGGCTTGGTCGATTTGGTGAGTGGGGCAAAACGCCTCTGAACCGGGAAACGCCAGATTTGACGCGGCTCAGAGGCCCTCAGGAGGTCCTGGACAGGGATGTGCGGCTGTCCCGGATGGCCGCGGGAATCGGCCAATTTCGTACCACTGGGGAGTAACGCCCCAGTGCGTACTGCCCGAGCCGCGGCTTGTTCAGGAGATAGAGTGGCGCTTCAGCTTCTCTCGCAACGTCTTGCGGTCGATCCCAAGGATCTCGGCCGCGCGGGTCTTGTTTCCGTTCACGCTGGCTAGGACACCACGCATGTGCTCGGCCTCCAGCTCCGCCAACGAACGCTGCGGCCCGATGCCACGTGGAGCCGAGAAGCGCATAACAGATGGTAGATCGGGCACATCTACGGACTCGCCTTCGCTCATGACGATCAAGCGGTGAATGACGTTCTCCAATTCCCGCACGTTTCCAGGCCAGTGGTAGTGACGCAGGACTTCCAAAACAGCGTTGGAAAATCGCGGTGCCGTCTTGCCCATCTCCTCGGCGTACTTCGCGATGAAGTGGCGTGCCAAAAGAAGAACGTCATCGTTTCTTTCACGCAGCGGAGGGACATCGATGTTGATCACATTGATCCGAAAATATAGGTCCTCGCGAAACATTCCTCTACGAATCCGGTCGAGCAGCTCTTTGTTTGTAGCGGCAATGATCCGAACGTCCACCTTCACCTGCTGTGTGCCACCGACCATGCGGATTTCTTTGTCCTGGAGTACGCGCAAGAGCTTTACCTGCATTCCCAAACTGGTCTCACTGATCTCGTCCAAGAATACGGTCCCGCCGTCGGCAGTCTGAAAAAAGCCAGCGCGGGATTCGGTGGCGCCGGTAAAGGCACCCTTGACGTGGCCGAACAACTCGCTTTCTAACAGGCTTTCTGGAATACCGCCGCAATTGATCGGGACAAACGGTGCTCGAGCCCTGGGACCGCCGTAGTGAACGCTCCTGGCCACGAGTTCCTTTCCCGTGCCGCTGTCGCCGGTAATGAGCACCGTCGCCAGCGTTGAGCTTGCCTTGGCGATGGCATGATAGACCTTCTGCATGGCTGCAGACTCGCCGATCAGTCCATGGGGGCGGGCCGGTGTCGTGACCCCTAGAGACTGCGCCGCCCGCTGGAAGCGTATTTTACGAAGAGCGTCACCGACCGCAGAAAGAAGCTCCGAGTCGGTGAACGGTTTTGAAAGGTAGTTATCAGCACCCTCCTTGACCGCCTCCACGGCCGTTTCGACCGATGCGTAGCCGGTTATCATGATGACGCCAACATCCCTGAACCGTGCACGCACGTGTTTGATGAGATCTATCCCGCCAACCTTGGGCATCTTGAGATCGGTGATGACGAGGTCCATGGGTGCAGCGTCGAGGATTTGGACCGCTTCCCCTACACCGGGTGCCGTGACCACGCTGTACCCTTCCGTGGCGAGATTACGCTGGAGTACCTCTCGCGCATCCGGTGAATCGTCGACAACTAGGATCGATCCTTTGTCGTCACTCAAGATCGTGTTCCTCTGGCGTTTCATCTGGCGTTTCATCTGCTGTGGCGGGGCATGGCAGCCGAACAGTGAATTTGGCGCCATTGCCTTCCTGACTCTCAACGCTGATCGTGCCTCCATGCGCCGTCACGATTCCCTGCACGACACAGAGGCCTAGGCCGGTCCCTTCCCCCACGTCTTTGGTTGTGAAAAATGGGTCGAAGATCTGCTGCGCGGTCTCTTGCGTCATTCCCATTCCAGTATCTTGGACTTCAACGATGGCGGAGCCGCCGTCACGACCCATTGTGACGGTTAGTGTGCCGCCATCGGGCATTGCCTGCAGCGCGTTCACGGCCAAGTTGACCACCACCTGCTTCAGCTGACCCGGGTCCAAATATACCTCACGAAGCTCGCCAACAACGCGTTGCACCAGCTCGACCTGTTGATCGACGCAGCGACTCTCTACTAGAGAGAGGGCCTCACCGACCACGTCGCCAACTGAGACCCAAGCCTTTTGGATAGGGGCCTGCCGTGCAAAGGTCTTGAGTTTGTTAACGATCTCTCGAGCCTGAAGTGAGGCTCCCACGATCTTGGACAGGTCGTTCGCGGTTGTTTCCGCAAGGTTTGCTGCTTTCTGCGCGAGCTGCGCATAGCCCAGAATGCTGCTGAGGGGCTCATTGATCTCGTGTGCGATCCCCGCCGTGAGCTGTCCGACCGTGGCCAGGCGATCGGCGTGCCGCAGCTGCTCCTGCAACTGCAGCTGCTGCCGCTCCGCTTCGTGGCGGTCCACAAACTGCCCGATCGCCCGTGCCACCGCAGCGATCAGGAGTTCTTCTTCCGGGAGGAACGGCGCCGTTCCAATGTCCGGGGGG
>JBDHDY010000229.1:0-9511 GCA_039591275.1 Gemmatimonadota bacterium
CAGTCGTCAGCGAACGGAACCTAAGCGGTCGTTGCCGCGGATATCGCCTCTAACCGGTGCGATGGGCCCTATTGTCGCCGATTAGTCTGTTCGCCGCCTACCGAAGTCGCGGGAACCATCGGATGGGCCTGCGGTGTTGCTTTAGACACTACCCACCAACACCATCTGTCCCGAACGCGTAATTCCTCGACAGCGTTTGGGATACGCTCATTTTCTAGATGGAGGGGACGGCGATGTCGGACCAACTTGTACTCGTAACGGGAGCGACGGGCAACACCGGCTCTGGTGTCGTCGCGGGTTTGCTGGCCAAGGGTGTCAAGGTCCGCGCCCTCGTTCGGAATGCCACCAAGGCCGAGGGATTGAAAAGTCAGGGGGCGGAGCTTGCCGTCGGCGACCTCGACGACCCGGCGAGCCTGACTGCCGATGTGTTCGATGGCGTGACGGACGTGTATTTCTGCACCTGGAACGGGCCGAATGCGCTCGACCAATGGAAGAACTTCCAGGCGGCGCTCGAGTCCGCCGGGGCGACGCCCAGGATCGTGCGCTTGGCCGCGTTCGGCGCGCCGGAGAGCCGCATCATTCAGCAGCTCGAGGCGGCAGAGCAGGAGCTAAAGCAGTCCGGGCTCGTGTGGACGATTCTCCAACCCACGTTCTTCATGCAGAACACGATGATGACCGCGCAGAGCGTCAAGGAACAGGGGGCGATCTACTTTGACTGGGGTGACGGCAAGGCTGGGATGATCGACGTGCGCGACATCGTGGATTCGGCGGTCAGCGTCCTCACGGCCAGGCACGGACAGTTCGACGGTCAATCGTTCATCCTAACGGGGCCACAGGCGATCGGCTTTGCCGACGTCGCCGCAGGGATCGGGAAGGCGGTCGGCAAGGATGTGAGCTACGTGCCGGTACCTCACGAGGCCTCGAAGCAGGCCATGATGGATATGGGCGTGCCGGAATGGATCGTGGACGGGTATGTCGAGTTGAGCATCGGCTTCGAGAACAACTTCGCCAACACGACGACCGATGGCGTGGAGAAGCTTTCCGGCCATGCCCCACGTAGCTTCGAGCAGTTCGCGGTCGATTTCGCAGACGTGTGGCGAGCGTAGTTACCGTGGCGGTCTGATGCAAGGCAACCGGGCCGTGCGAGTCCGGCTCTCAGCTGCGAACGACGTTAGGCGTGATGACTGCTCACGCAAAGAAAGTGCCATCGTGGCTCGATTACAGGCGAGCACTACACGGAATTACACGAATCAGAAAGGGAGGCGATTACAATGAGCGTACTGGTTCTAGTCGAAGCACCAGTCAAATCTGAGGATGTCTCTAACATGAAGTCCTACCTGGCCGAGCTACTTCCAGATGCTCGAGCATATGATGGTTGCCAGGGAATAGATGTCTACTTCAACATGGAGGATGCGGCCAATTTGGTTCTGGTTGAACAGTGGGACTCCCGCGCCCATCATGAGAAATATGTTGGCTGGCGCACAGAGACCGGGGTAATGGATAAGATAGGCGCGATGCTTGCCGGACCGCCGAGTATCCGATACTTCGAGAGAACGGAAGCATAGCGTCAGTCAGAACAGCTGAGTCTTAACTTCGTGTAGCGCTTCCATGAAAACAGGCAAAGGCGCCGCCTACACGCCGATGCAGCTAGGCAGCGTTGTGTAGCACCGTACCATTGAACCCAACCGTAACAGGCAACCCTCCACAGGGAGAAACAGTTGAAAGAACTGCAAGTCACCGCGCGCCTTAAAATCCGCGATGGCCAGTTCGAGGCATTCAAGGCTGCGGCCAAGGAGTGTCTCAGGAGTGTTGTAGAACGGGATGATGGCACGCTACAGTACGATTGGTTCCTTAACGAGGCCAAGACGGAGTGCGTCGTACGCGAGACATACCGCGACTCGGACGCTGTACTGCACCACATTGCGAACCTCGGGGAAACGATGGGAAAGCTGTTAAGCGTCTGTGACTTGTCGGTTGAAGTCTTTGGGGATCCTTCCTCCGAGTTGTTGGAGGCTACGGCGGACATTCCGACACAGGTCTACGGATATTTTCAGGGCATGTAAGCAGTGGATAAACACAGCGCTGGTGACGATTCGGGCTTTACGTGGTCGGGCAAGATCACCTTGGGTTATGGAGGAGCAAGATGGATTTGGGTGTCCCGCCCACTTGGCGCATGTTGGTCTGTGTGGCTCTGAAGAGCTCAGCACGATGTCGAACAAAAGTCTTCGACTTTCTAGGAGTCGAGTATGCCGTACGTGAATGTTCAGATTACCAAGGGCGCCACGAGAGAACAGAAGGCTCAGTTGGTCAAGGAGGTAACTGGTTCCCTCGTTCGCGTGCTAGGGAAAAAGCCCGAGCACATCCATGTCGTCATTCAAGAGATAAAGGATGAAGACTGGGGCTTCTCTGGGCTACTGACTGACGAATGGAAGAAACAGCAAAGCCAGTAGCCTTCAGGCGAATGAAAACGAACCGTTCGTTGCAGAGGATAGCCTTGGCTGTCCTGTTGCTGACTAGCGCAGCAGCTCAACAGGAGAGCTTCACAGATCCTCGAGATGGACAGATCTACGAGACCGTCACCATCGGATCTCAAACCTGGTCGAAGGAAAACATTCGCTACGATACCGGCCCTGGCAGCCGCTGTTTCGAGGATCTAGCCTCTAACTGCGAGCAGTATGGGCGTCTCTACACATGGCCGGATGTACGGCTAGCCTGTCCTGCGGGATGGCGGCTCCCTACAGAAGACGATTGGCGTAGGCTCGAGACGTTCTTGGGAATGGAAGATGTGGAGCTTGCCGGACTGCAGTACAGAGGGGTGGATGAGGGAGCGAGTCTGAGAGTTGGGGGAGATTCCGGGTTCGATGCTTTACTCTCCGGCTATATGCGCCCCGACGGAACCCCCCGCCGGATGAACGAGCGTGCTGCCTTCTGGACTGCCACCGAACATGAGCCGGCTCAGAGTTCATGGCACCGCGACATTAGCGCCGATCCCCGCGTGTACCGTTCCGCCGTCGATCACGAGTATTATCTCAGTGTGAGGTGTGTAGCACAGCGCCGGAATTGATCCAGCCCCTTTTGGTGCATCCACCTGCCGTATTCAACTGGAGGTTCCCACCAGTGGACAGGTGTCCGGCCAACTCTCTGTTCCGTCTCCTAGAAGAGCGGCCTCGAGGAAAACGGTGGGATAGGGGCCGGAAAGGTTCGGCCATTGCTCGAGCCAGCGGCGCAACAGCCTCGATGATGCGTGGGTGTTTGGTTCCCCGCCAAGTGCTGTTGCCAGTGACCGCTCGCCTCCCGTGCACATGCCGCCAGTGATTCTCTCCAAAACCATATCGAGCAGGGCAACGCGGGCAAGGCTTCTGGCCTGGGTTGCGTGGACCGCGTGCCGTACCACCATGCGCGCTAGCCGGAGAGATGGTTCGTTGAGCGGACCTCGTCCAACATCAGCCAGCCGCTGCCGCACGGCCCTCAACAGCTCGGATGTCCCAACAGCCGGGTCGTTTTGTTTGCTCATTCTGGCGCGAAGTAGTCGCTCGAGGATCTGGCACGCGGATTCGAAGCCGTCCACGACGGTCAGCGGTGAGCCTGCCACTACCAGCAGCTCTGGTACCAGACTGCCATTCCAGTCCCAGCGAAGTGCGAACGCAGCTACTGGTGGTGCGGCGACCACGGCATGACAAGGATGCCGTGGTCGCTCCGGAGCGCGGGTTGCTTCTCCAATCTTCTCTCGTCGCACCAGTGCCCGCCCGAGCACGCGTGCTTTACCAACGACACTTGTGACGGTGACTCCGAGATCTCGTTGCTGTTCGACTTTGTTTTCGATCCGGGAGTGGAGGCGCAACCTCTTCTCCAGCGCTGGGGGTGGGCTGAACCACCAAACGCCCACGTCCCGATGTGGGGAACCCAGGCGCGCGATTCTTCCAAGACGCTGTTGTAGTCGGAGCGGTGTCCACGGCAGATCGAAGTGCACGACGCCGTCAGCATCTTGCAGATTGAGACCCTCGCTGACAAGGTCGGTGGCGATGAGGACCTCCACTTTCGCGCAACGCGGCGGAATAGGCGCACGCGTGGCGTCGGGTGCGAACAGTCTCAGCACCTCGCTCACGGAGACGCTTCCTGAAGCGATTCGTCCTCCCCGACCAGTGACCACTGCCAACGATCGCCAGCGGAGCCGCTGCGCAAGGTCCAGTGCCGTCGAGACGGCGCCCGTAAAGACAATCGTCTTCCGGCCGCTTCGGCTACTGAGAACGTCCTCAAGCCGCTCGGCTTTGGGATTGCCGTCCTTGTTTGCTCGCAGGCAATTTAGGATAGTAGAGACGTGATCTCGTTCAATGCAAAGTGCGGACGCATCTAGTGGTCCAACTCGAGACCCTGCCGTGAGGGTCTCGAACTCGAGCTGCAAATCGTCCTCCCGACCGAAGAGCTGTGTGAAGGTGCTCCGCTTTAGTTGTTCGCCGCGTTGTGCCGCTGCGATGCTCCGATCGAGATAGGCCCGATGCCTGGTGAGCGTTGCGGCGCACGCAGACGCTGAGGAGGACAGGCGGTGGTGAAGGTGAAGGCGCAACAGCTCGCAGGCCTGTCGGTTGCCGAACGATGGGAATTGCAGCGCGTCCAGCATCGCCACCACGTGATCCAGTTGACCGTAATCGATGCTCGGTGCGCGAATAACGGGGGCGTCGCGAGCGCTGGGGAGCGTCCAGCAACATGATTCTGCCGCGCAATGCGATCGGGCGACGATGAGAGGTGCAATGCCGGAAGCAATACTGGCGTTGTTGCAACGGTTTCTTGCAGCTTCAAGTGAGGGGAGTCCGAAGGCGGCAAGAGCGTTATCTGATAGGAAAAGCCGTGCAAGGCTCACGATGTCCGCGGGCGTATTCACGACGGGTGTCGCCGTGAGCAGCAGCACATGCGCGTGCTGGACACTTCGGGCCAAGGAATCGTAGCGACGTGTCTCGGGGTTGCGAAATCTATGCGCCTCATCGACGATGATGAAATCGACATCCGGTACTTGTTTGGCCCGACTGAGCGATTCGTGAGACAATACCTGCAGCGCGATGCCGAGTTCGGTGCTCGTGCGGTTCCACTGGCGCAGCAAGACCGCTGGCGCCACAACCGCCACTCGGGTATAGCGGGTGGCCACTGCTAGTGCCACGTACGTTTTCCCCATGCCGACGGCATCGCACAAAAGCCCGCCTCGAAAGTGATCCAGGATAGCAGCTATTCGCGTAGCTGCCGTGCGCTGATGTGGCAACAGCCAACGTGGCGGCTCCCACTGTTTTTCCATGGGTCCCAAAACAGCCTGGCGAAGAATTCCGGCGATCACTTCGGGGTGACAACGCGCTCCGGTGCCGAGATTCCACCTCAGTGGCTCCCGAACGACGCGCAGTTGGTCAGCGGTGACGACGAGCGAATGTGCGGAGGGTGCTGCGGAAGAGGGCCGGCAGTGCGAGGGCCTCAGCCACCGCTTCGTCCAGATCTTCATCGTTGACTGGTATCTGATTGTGTTTGACTGAACAGAGATGGGCCAATGCCGCGCGCCATATCCTCCCCGGGCCTCATCCGCAGTGGACGCGACTAATGCGTGAGTCCATGTTGAGTTGAGCACGGCGGTGATGACCAACGCCGTTTCTGCATCCGGTGCGTTGCTTACGTAACAGGTGTTGAGAGGCAACGCACTACGGGAGTCAGTGGAGTCAAGTGCGCAGGCTGCGGGATGACGTGCGATATCGGGCCACACCACGCGGTTTGGCGACAAAGCTGCCCGTACGCGAAAGACGGTCCATAGCAGTCCGCCTCTGGCGTCGGAGCGCTTTTCGAGCCGCCGCCGGTGGCGTTGCACGTACGCCAGGCTGAGAGGAGGAAGTTGCTGACGCGGCCGGCCGTGCGGGTCGTAGGCCCACAAGATGACCCGTGACGGACGCACCTGATACTTCGAGATGTCACGCCCCCTCACGGCTGGTCGAAGCACATTGGCTTCGATCTCGACGGGCTCGCCTCCAAATTCGACAATGCACGTCAGCCCCTTCCGTGTCAGCACTTTGCCAACCAGTACAGCATCCGCTCCCGTTTTGATCCCTAGGGATGCTGGGGCAAGCTCGCCCAAGGGCGTGCCTGAGTCACAGAATGCTTCTAATGCCCGGCGGGTCTTCGACGGCGCCAGAACCCATGGACCTGACGGCTGCAGCGCCCGCTGAGGAATCCGGGCACCGCCATCGAAGTCAAGAGACACTTCGTGATTTCTCGGGGGACGTTCCTTTCTGACAACGAGCGCCAGAGGATAGGTTGTCGCTTGGAAACTGGCGGCGTCTCGATCAGGCACACGGTGGAGATAGTGGATGGAAACCTCCCGAACGAGCCTGTGTCGGGCTGTCTGCGCGTAGCCAGCAGACGTAAGCTTGCTTGGAAGCAGGATGCCGACGGCTGCCCCCGGTGCAGCGAGTTCCAGTGCTCTCTCGAGGAACGCGACAGAAAGATCCGGCAAATGGGCGTAGCCGGTTGACCTTTCGGCCCGCCACCACGAGAATCGCTGCTTGAGGGTGTTTCTCAAACCGGTCGGCAGACGCTCAGCACGCACCCATGGTGGATTGCCAAGCACGACAGAAAACCCGCCGCTGTCGATAACGTCTGGCGCGTGTACTTCAAATGAGAAGAAGGGCACGGTGCCGTCGCGCGCCATAGTCTCAGCCCGCTTGAGCGATGCGCGTTGATCTCGAAGGGCCCCGTACTGTTCCTTTTGGGTTGCGGTCAACCCGGCACGGTGACCAAAGAGATCATGTGTGCGTGCGGCCGAGGCGAGGTCCCGGAGTGCGTACTCGGTGCTCTGCAAAGCAGTGGTGACAAGCGTTGTTGCCAATTCCTGTTCAGCGCGCCGCAGGCGCTGGAGGGCACGCCGTTGCATCATGCCTCGTGCTGAGAACACTGCGACCCGTGCGTCGCGTACGAATCTTGCCCTGTTGGCAGGGAAGTCACACTGGACTCCAAACGCCCGAGCGGCGCCGATGGGATCTAGCAAAGAGTCGCCCTGACGGACGACGCCGTCGAGATTGGGAAGTGGTTCAATACGATGAATGGTGGCTGTGGGGTCATCGGCAACGACGGCCAACCAGAGTCGAAGCTCTGCCAGTCGCACGGCAATGGGGTTTAGGTCAACCCCGAACAAATTCTCTTGGAGGATGCGACGGCGGATCGCCAGCCGCACAAGCGGCGTGGCGTGTTCCCTCAACGACAAATTCATCTCCGTCAACGTTTCCAGCGCCCCCAAAAGAAAGGCCCCAGATCCTACGGCTGGGTCCATCACCTTGAGATGGCGCAGGCGGTGTCGTGCGCGCCGCCACAGCGTATGATCCATCACCGGACGATCAACGTCCGAGGACGCCGCCAGCGATGAAAGTGCTTCATCGTCACTGAGTGCTGTCGCGATCGCCGCGTTCACAATCTGGCGCACCACTATTTCGGGTGTGTAATAGGTGCCGGTGTCTTGCCGAGTTGGGATGGCCATGACCCGTTCGAACACCTTCCCCAGCATGTCTGGCGCGATGGCGTTCACCTCTTGCGCTTCGCGCACGCAGAATCGGAATCTCTCGAACAAGCCATCGAATGCATCGCGCCACAGCGCATTGGAGAACGTGATCGCGCCCAAGCGGAGTTCTAGAGGATTCGGCTCGAAGAGGCCGCCATTGAGATACGGAATCTCGCCGAGGCGCTTCACGTTCCGGCGTGCATTCAGAGGCCGATTGAGGGTCTTGAAGAAGAGTGGTAAGAGGACATGCGTATGAAAGTCGTGGCGTTTAGCGAGGCTGTTGTCCAGGTGAGTTCTCAGGTAATCTGGTTGGTTGTCCAGCCATCCCTTGGCCTGAACGAAATAGAGAAATAGCACGCGGGTGAGCTGAAGCAGAGCGAACGTTCGACGCTCGACCTTCGTGCTTGCTCCTGCCACATGTCCCGCCATGCGCTCGAGCGTGAGGCGAAAGGCCTGAAAGAAGCGATCCCCCGCAAGCTCGCTTGCAAAGATGTCTTGGATCTTCAGGGCATGTGCTAACCCAGACGCCGCTCGCCGCGGCTGAAAGGCTGCAAGCTGTTGAAGCGCGTCGGGTGGGGTGTCATGAAGAGGCACATTGAGGAGACGGCTCACCCCGGGTGCCCCGAGCCGGGGCGCGGCAATGCACAGCTCTCCCCCGCTACCGGAACCGCCCGGACTCAGAGCTACCGCGATGCCTCTGGTGGATGCAGCAGCAAGCGAGCGGGCCATCGCTCGGACTCGCTCTTGGGCATCCTGAGCGGTGTCAGCGATGACCTTGAAGCCACGCCAGCGCGCTATCACGGTCGCGTCTTGATCATACGGGTAGTCCTCGGGCTCGTAGCCCAGCTCCGCGAACAATCGGGCCACATCTCTCGTTGTATGGATTTCCCTCAGGCGCTCTCCCAACATGGCCAGATCCCTGCAGTGACCCGACCATGGTAAAACGTGTTGAGCCCAACTACTGCTCCAAATTCTTGCGATCCGTAGCAAAATGTTGCACAGCAGACTTCCGACCGGAGTGGAGTCCAGTGTATCTTCACTGTTGATATCCACTTTACCGTCGGAGGTGCGTTGAGCGGAGCAAACCCGGAGCTAATACGCCTGCTGTGCGAGCTGGCCTACAAGGAAGGTCGCTTCACACTCTCGTCCGGCGCCGAGAGCGACTACTACATCGATGCGAAGCTTGCGACACTGGATCCCCGCGTCATCAAGCTGGTAGGTGAGGCTTTCGCCGAGGCGCTCGGCCAGCACGAGTTGGATGCGATTGGCGGCCCGGAGCTGGGCGCGGTTCCCATGATCACGGCCGCGGCATACTGGTCCGGCCTACCCGGCTTCATCGTGCGGCGGGAGCCAAAGAAATACGGCCTGGAAAAGTGGACCGAGGGCCCTCCCCTAAAAGAGAACGCGCGCGTTGCCCTGGCGGACGACGTGATAACGTCGGGCAGTTCGGTGTTGAAGGCCGCCGAGCGGGTCCAGGCGGCAGGCTGTCAGATCGTGGTTGTGATGGGGTTGGTGGACCGCCTGGAAGGCGGCCGCGAGTTGATAGAGGGCAAGGGTTACAAATACGAGTGCATCACGACGATCGAGGATATCAAGGCTGCGGCCAGCCGGGCCTAACGACCCACCGACGCCAAAAACTCTTCCATGTAATCGTTGAACTCTGCCGGCCGGTCCATCTGCAGCCAGTGACTGGTGCCGCTCATCTTCCTACTCTCCATGCCCGGCACGACGTTGTGAAGGCTGAAGGGAAACTCGTTGAAATCCGAGATGATGGTGACCATGGGGCCGCGGCCCTCGTAAGGCTGTAACGTCGCCACCGGGTCGAACGTGACCATCCCCTCATACCCTCCCACAACGGCATCCCGCGGTGTCTCTTTTAGATCTTGCATCACCTGCTCCCGCACTTGCGGCTGGGAGTTGGCGAGAATGGATGTAAAGAAACTCTCGATCCACGGCTCGTACGTCTCAGGAGCCAGCATCTGAACGAACGCA
>JBDHDY010000230.1:0-5962 GCA_039591275.1 Gemmatimonadota bacterium
GATCCACATTGGGAAGAACACGAGCAGCACGATTGTCTCCAAGGGCATCTCCGCTGGCCTGAGCCAGAACACGTACCGGGGTCAGGTGAAAATCATGAAGGGCGCGACGAAAGCTCGGAATTACTCCCAGTGTGACTCCATGCTCATCGGGGACAAGTGTGGTGCTCACACTTTCCCATACATCGATGTGCGGAACAGCACGGCGACCATGGAGCACGAGGCGACGACGTCGAAGGTAGGAGAGGATCAGATCTTCTACTGCCAACAGAGGGGACTGTCGGCAGAGGACGCCGTGTCGATGATCGTGAATGGTTTCTGCAAGGAGGTGTTTCGAGAATTGCCGATGGAGTTTGCCGTGGAGGCACAGAAACTTCTCGGCGTTAGCCTCGAAGGCAGTGTGGGGTAATTTTCAATTTCGTGAGTTAAACATTCAGTGGTGATATGGAGCGAGAGAAGAAGACATGCTTGAAATAAAGAACCTTCACGCAGGCGCCGAGGGGCAGGAGATACTTCGAGGGATCGACCTGAGAGTCAATGCAGGCGAGGTCCATGCCATCATGGGTCCGAACGGCTGAGTACTCTGGCTCAGGTGCTCTCGGGGCACCCCTCGTATGAGGTGACTGAGGGTAGTGTCAAATACGAAGGCAAGGACCTTCTGGAGATGAAACCGGAGGAGCGGGCGCGTGAAGGGCTTTTCATGGCGTTCCAATATCCTGTCGCTGTCCGCGGCATTACCAACGCCTATTTTCTTCGTTCGGCGGTCAATGCGGTGCGCAAATACCGTGGCGAGGAGGAACACGACACGCTGGACTTCATGGAGATCCTCGAGGACAAGCTCAGCGCGATCGGCTGGGATGACAGCCTCATGAGTCGTCCGGTCAACGACGGCTTCTCAGGTGGTGAGAAGAAACGCAATGAGATTCTGCAGCTGGCCGTGCTAGAGCCGAAACTCGCAATCCTGGATGAGACCGACTCCGGGTTGGACATCGACGCTCTCAAGATTGTGGCCGAGGCAGTCAACAAGCTTCGGAGGCCGGACAACGCGACGGTGGTCGTCACGCATTACCAACGCCTGCTGGACTATATCACGCCGGATTTCGTCCACGTCCTGGCCGAGGGCCGAATCGTGAGGTCCGGCGGGAAGGACCTGGCGTTGGAACTGGAGGAAAAGGGCTACGACTGGCTGAAGCCAGGCGTAGTAGCAGCATAGGGCGGGCCGGCGATGGGAAAGATTCAATCATTGGACCAGTATCTCGCCACATTCGAGACGTTTTCGGCCAACGGCGCGTCGGCCGCGCCGGCGTGGCTCAGGGAACTGCGGCACGTTGGTATCAGCCAGTTTAAGAAGCTCGGCTTCCCCACCACACGGCAGGAACGCTGGCGGTTCACGAGTGTCAAACCGATTGTGGAAGGGGTGTTCTCACTGCCCGGCTCTGCTCCGGAGATTGACCCGGAGCAGCTCACTCCCTTCATCCCGGATCAAGACGGCATAAGCATCGTATTCGTGAACGGCGTTTACGAAGAGCGGTTGTCCTCTGTTCCCGATCTACCGGCCGGTGTCGCGGTGGAGCCCCTGGCGCGGGCTCTCGAACGGGATGACGAGCGTGTGAAGGCGAATCTTGGTCGGTGCGCTTCCCTGCAGAACCCGTTTACTGCGCTCAACACGGCTTTTGCGGTGGACGGAGCATTCGTATTCATCCCAACCGGCACCGAGCTGGAGCAGGTGGTGAACTTCGTCTTCCTGTCGGATCCTGGTTCCGAGCGGCTAATGTCGCACCCCCGGAATCTGATCGTAGTGGAGGATGGAGCGCGAGCCCGCGTGATCGAAACGTATGTCGGACTGGCTGACAGTCCGTATCTCACGAATGCGGTTACCGAGGTCACCGTTGGCGACAACGCTCGCGCCGACTGCTATCGGGTTCAGCGGGAGGGCCCGCGGAGCTATCACGTCGCTACCACCCACTCGAAACAAGGACGGGACAGCTGGTACTCCCTGACGCCAGTGACTCTCGGAGCGGAGCTCGCGAGGCACGATATTTGGATGGTCTTGGACGGAGAGGGTGGAGAAGGCCTGCTCAATGGGCTCTACGTGATGGGTGGCAATCAGCACGTGGATCACAACACGGTGATCGAGCATGCCCAGGCGCATTGCGCGAGCCACGAGTACTTCAACGGCATTCTCGATGACGAGTCTCGAGCCGTGTTCAACGGCCGCATCGTTGTGCGACCCGGCGCTCAGAAGACCGATTCCAAGCAGACAAACAACAACTTGCTTCTATCCGAGCATGCTCGGGCTGACAGCCAGCCGCAACTCGAAATCTACGCAGACGACGTGAAGTGCACTCACGGTGCAACCCTGGGCCCTTTGGATGACAATGCGCTGTTCTATCTGCAGAGCCGGGGCTTGGACGCGGATGTGGCTCGGTCGATGCTAGTGTACGGTTTCGGCGTGGAGATCCTCGATCGCATTGAGATCCCGCAGTTGCGAGATCACCTCGAGGCAGTGGTCAAGGCACGGCTCGAGGCGAGCCATTCCCTTGCGGGGGCTGTGTAAGCATGACCACGGCGCTGCGGGCTAAAGACAGGATGTCTAAGGCTTACGAGGCCTTCGATGTCGAGCGGGTGCGGCGCGACTTCCCGATTCTGAGGCGCAAGGTGAACGGCAAGCCCCTCGTATATCTGGACAACGCTGCGACTAGCCAGAAGCCCGACGTCGTGATCGAAGCGGTGAAGCGGTACTACGAGAGGGAGAACGCCAATGTGCATCGCGGCGTTCACTATCTGAGTGAGCGAGCGACTGCCGGCTACGAGGGTTGCAGGGAAAAGGTACGACGGTTTCTCAACGCGGCCGAGGCGCGCGAGATCGTCTTTGTGCGCGGTACGACAGAGGCAATCAACCTCGTGGCTCAGGCCTACGGCCGGCTGAATCTACAGGCCGGGGACGAGGTGGTAATCACTGCCATGGAGCACCACTCGAACATCGTGCCGTGGCAGATCGTGTGCCAAGAGCGGGAAGCCAAGCTGCGCGTGGCTCCGATCACGGATGAAGGCGAGTTGGATTTCGAGGAGTACGAGCGGCTGCTGTCGGGCCGCACGAAGCTCGTGGCGGCGGTCCATGTGTCGAACGCGTTGGGTACCGTTAACCCGGTCAAGGACATGATTGAGGCCGCCCACAACCGCGGGATCCCGGTGTTGTTGGATGGCGCGCAGGGTGCTGCTCATATGCCGGTGGACGTGCAGGACCTGGACTGTGATTTCTACACCCTGTCGAGTCACAAGATGTTCGGGCCTACTGGTATTGGCGCGTTGTACGGAAGGGCTGAACTGCTGGAGGCCATGGGTCCCTACCAGGGCGGCGGGGACATGATCCGGTCCGTGAGCTTTGAAAAGACGGTGTACGCACCCATCCCAGCCAAGTACGAGGCCGGCACTCCGAACATCGCAGGCGTGGCCGGGTTCGGGGCGGCCATTGACTATATCAGGTCGCTGGATTGGGACGGAGTTCAGACCCATGAGGCGGGCTTGTTGCAGTATGCAAACGAAAGGTTGACCGAAGTCGACGGGCTACGGTTTGTGGGATCCGCGGAACGCAGGGCTGGTGTAGTTTCGTTCACGTTGGATGGTGTCCACGCCCATGACATCGGCACGGTCCTCGACCAGGAGGGCATTGCGGTTCGTGCGGGCCACCATTGTGCTCAACCAGTTATGGACTTTTTCGGCGTGTCGGCCACGGCCAGGGCGTCGTTTGCTCTTTACAACACGAAGGGTGAGATCGACAGACTGTCGGCGGCGCTGGATAAAGTCGGACAGGTATTCCGTTAATGACCGATTTGCGGGATCTCTATCAGCAGGTCATCCTCGATCACAATCGCTCACCGAGAAACTTCAAGGCGCTGGAACACGCGAATCGCAAGGCTGACGGCGATAACCCCATCTGTGGTGACAAGTTCACATTGTATCTCCAAGTCGAGGGAGATGTCATTGAGGATATTGGCTTCCAGGGGTCCGGCTGCGCCATTTCGAAGGCCTCGGCTTCACTCCTGACGAGTGCGGTCAAGGGCAAACGGAAAGAGGATGTCGAGGAGTTGTTCAGTCGATTTCACAGGATGGTGACGGGCAATGGTGAGGTAGATCGGAAGACCTTGGGGAAGTTGGCGGCGTTTGGTGGGGTGCGTGAGTTTCCGGCCAGAGTGAAATGCGCTATCCTCGCATGGCACACGTTGCGCGCGGCCCTCGAGGGTGAGAAGATCGAAGCATCGGTGTCGACAGAGTAGAAGCAGACGCCGGGTTCGCTCTGCTGAAGTGGTGGTGTAGGTTGATGAGAAAAGCGCACGAGTCACCTCGTGCGCTTGTGCATTTCGTTCGGGTAGCGTCCTACGAAGTGACCGCCGGGTCCGTGAGGGGGTACTGCAAGGTGATCCGCATCATGCGGCAGTGCACAGCAATAGCCTGCAGTTCATCACGAGGTAGGTGCGCAACGAGCACTCGGGCCGAACCACCCTCACCCCACACGACCACCTCGTAGTCACCCGAGGTCAGACTGATCATCTCGTCGTCGGCGACCGCCATGCTTGTGATCGTCTTGCCTGCTGGCAGTGCAAAATATGTGAGGTCGGTGCCCTGAACTCGGTACCGTACAGCAGCGCTTGTCATCCCTTCAAACGACGTCACGCCGCCGCTGACCAATTGAGCGTCTGGTATGATGGGTACGTGAACGCTCTCGCCGAGCTGTGATGTGAGCCACCGTTCCAATGGGACCGCGTCCGCCGTCGTCAGGGCCTGCGGAGCTGGCTCCTGTTCCGTAGCCTGTGCCACAAAGGGGCTGACCACCTCCAATGGGCTTGCAGGCGTGGAGAGCAACACGACCACGGCAGCGGCTGCGGCAACTAGTGCGCCACCCCCGGCGAAGGCGAGACGCACGTGCGAGCGGCGGCGCTCAACTCTGTCTCGCTCGAGATTGATGGCAGCTACGATGCGATTGCGGAGAACGTCGGGCGCACTCTGATGTCGCGCGATGTGCCTGAGGCGATTAGCGACGCGACGTTGGTTGGCGAAGAACGTCTGGCAAGTACCGCATGCGGAATAATGAGCAAAGGCCTCTTCAACCTCGGGGGAGGTTGCGGAGGGCCCCGGTTCCGGGGCGAGTAGTGTCTGCGCGCGGATACAATCCATGTCCAAACCCCTAGCGGAAGCGCTAAACCGGCGCGTTTCCCCCTGCGTTCTAGACCGGGACACTGAGTAACGAGTTCCCGGTACGTTGCGCGACGGCTTCCTCGTCGCGCGGTGACTCCGGCAGGACCGGCTTCGCTCGGTCCAGAAGTCACTTCCACTCGTCACCAAGAGCAACGGAGTAGGGGCGGCAAAAGTTCCAAAAGGTGCTAGCCCTGTCGGGTTTCGGGGTCCTACGCGCCCTCAGGCCCCCTGCCCACCGGGTGGGGAGTTGACTAGGATTGGAGACTTCAGCAAGGAGGCCGTGACGGAGTCCTACGATGTGATCGTGGTCGGTGGAGGCCACGCTGGGGCGGAGGCAGCTTGTGCCGCTTCTCGCCTCGGCGCGAATGTGATCCTCGTCACGTCCAGCCTCGAGACGATCGGGCAGATGTCGTGCAACCCCGCCATCGGGGGCGTGGCCAAGGGCACGGTCGTTCGGGAGCTGGACGCTTTTGGGGGGATCATGGGGCGGGCCGCCGACAGGGCGACTATCCAGTTCCGCATGCTCAATCGTTCCAAGGGGCCGGCAGTCTGGTCGCCTCGGGCTCAGTGCGATCGGGGTCTTTACCGGCGGGCGGTGCGCAAGCTCCTGGAGGAGCAAAGCACACTTGACATTTTGCAGGGTACGGCGTCTGCGCTGCTGTTTGAGGGAGACCGGGTTCAGGGACTGAGAACCCAAGATGGAAGATCCCTGCGTGCGAACAGCGTGGTATTCACCGCCGGCACGTTCTTGCGCGGGAGAATCCATATG
>JBDHDY010000231.1:0-5507 GCA_039591275.1 Gemmatimonadota bacterium
CTTCCTGTCCCTCTCCCCTGTGGGGAGAGGGGACGGGGCAGCCACCGTCATTTCCCGCGACAACCGTCAGTCAACACTACGACTTCCGTGTGGACGTGCTCGACCGCCACACTCCTTCGACGCTCACGCCACACGCCGAGACGGACTCCTGCGGAGTCCTCCTCAGGGACGCGGTCACCGACTTCTCGGCCCTGAAAACCGAGGTTGTGCTCTCCCAAGAACCACCCCCCCCTACCCCCCGAAACTTGCCCTTGGCGCGATGGTCCATATAACCGAATTCACGCAGACCTTTATCGGCTCCAGCATCCCAGCTTTCGCACCCCTGTCACCAGCACTAGGTTTTCTCAGCACCCTCAGCATCAACAAGGTCTGTGTCACTTACCAATCATGAAGAGGAATGAGGACGATGCGTCGCCCAACTCCAATCCGAATGACTCTCGCGCTAGTGGCGCTAGCACTGTGGCTGCCCAGCGCATCCCTGCACGCTCAAGCCCTTACCGGAGGCACGCTGGACGGTCTCGAGCTTCGCGAGATAGGCCCCGTCATCATGAGCGGACGAGTCGTCGATCTCGCGGTCGTGGAAGCCAATCCCTATACGTTCTATGTGGCATCGGCCACCGGCGGCGTGTGGAAGACCACCACCGGCGGTGTCACGTTTACTCCCGTGTTCCATCGTGAAGCAACCCACTCCGTCGGCGACGTCGTCGTGCACCAGACGGACACGAACATCGTATGGGTGGGAACCGGTGAGCGGGCCAACCGTCAGAGCTCTTCATGGGGCGATGGCGTGTACAAGTCCGTTGACGGTGGGGAGACATGGAGGAACATGGGCCTGAGGGATAGCTACCACATTGGTCGCATTGTCCTGCATCCCCAGGATCCGAACATCGTGTTCGTGGCGGCGATGGGGCACCTGTGGGGCCCCAATGAGGAACGGGGCCTGTACCTGTCCCGCAACGGTGGAGAGACATGGACACGAGTACTGCACGGAGACGAGAACACGGGCGTCGTCGACGTGACAATCGATCCCGCGGACCCCAGCGTGATGTACGCCGCCAAATACCAGCGTCGCCGGCGCCCCTATGGCTTCCACGGCGGCGGGCCGGGAAGCGGCCTGTACAAGTCCACCGACGGTGGCCAGACTTGGCGCGAACTCACCAACGGACTTCCCGAAGGCGACCTCGGGAGAATCGGTATCTCCATTTACCGCAGCAACCCGCGCGTCGTGTACATCTCCGTCGAGCAGGGCTGGCGCTACAACGCCTCCACCGCGTACGGCGAGCGCCGGGCCGGCGTGTATCGCTCCGAGGACAAGGGTGAGACGTGGGAGCACATGAGCGACTGGAACCCCCGTCCCATGTATGCCAGCCAACCCCTCGTTGATCCGAGCGACGACCAACGCATTTACATGGAGAACTCTTTCAGCTTTTCGGACGACGGCGGTCGCACCTTCCAGCGCGCGAGACAGAGCCTCCACGGCGACGACCGAATCCTCTGGGTCAACCCCAACGACTCCCGCCACGTCATCAAGGGCGACGACGGTGGACTCGGCATCTCCTACGATCGAGCCGTGACGTGGCTTTACATGAGACACCTGCCGATCAGCCAGTACTACCGGGTGTCGGTGGACATGCGCAAGCCGTATTGGGTCTATGGCGGGTTACAGGACAACGGGAGCTGGGCAGGCCCGAGCGCCACCTACCGAGCCGAGGGAATCCTGTTCGACGACTGGTTTCGCACGGGTGGAGGCGACGGGTTCCTCAACCTGGTCGACACCACAGACAACCGGACGTTGTACACCGAATCGCAGTATCTCGGGCTATCACGCTTCGACCTCGTGACCCACACCCGCAAGACGATTCGACCCGACAACCCCAGGGGCTTCATCGGCGCGCGTCGGAATTGGGACGCGTGGGGGCCGGGCGTCCCCGAACCGGAGTTGGGCAACGCCATGGCTCCCGGCAACTGGGATGGGCCGTTCATTATCTCGCCGCACGACAACAACACGCTCTATGCGGGTCTCGAGCAGCTGTGGAAAAGCACTGACCGTGGCGATAGCTGGACCTCACTCGGTGATCTCACCACCGGCGTCAACCGTCGAGAGCTCTTGATCATGGGCCAGCGCCCGCATGATTCCACACTGTCGCTGGACGACGGCATCCCCTACTACCCGACGCTCACGGCCGTCGCCGAGTCGCCGCTGCGCCAGGGGCTGCTCTACGTGGGAACGGACGACGGGAACCTGCAAGTGTCTAGGGACGACGGGGGTCACTGGACCAACATCGTGAACGGGCTGCCCGGACTACCCGAGTCGACATGGATCAACGGCATTGAGACGTCACGCCACGCCGAAGGAACAGTGTACGTCACCATCAACAACTACCGGAACGACGACTACGCGAACTACCTCTACCGATCCACAGATCACGGCGAGAGCTGGACGTCCATCGTGGGCGACCTTCCGCCAAACCGAGTGCTCCGGACCCTGCGAGAGGATTTGCGCAACCCGAACGTCCTGTACCTCGGCACCGAGTTCGGCCTTTTCTACAGCAACGACGGAGGCAGTCATTGGGTGGAACTCGAGAGTAACCTGCCCACGGTCGCCGTGAACGATCTCGTCATTCACCCGAGGGACAACGATCTCGTCCTGGGCACCCACGGCCGGGGCCTTTGGATCCTCGACAACATCAACGCACTCCAGGAGCTCACACCCGAAGTCCTAGCGTCGGACGCTCATCTTTTCACCATCGAGCCCGCCGAGATGATCCGCTACGGAAACGATAAGGGACACACGGGTGACATGATCTTCCACGGCGCGAACCCACCAGCCGGCGCGACCATCGACTACTACCTGCGCCAGGATCGGGACTCAGCGGAAGTCATGATCACGATCCATGACGCTGCCGGTAACCAGATCAACGAACTCGACACCGATACCGGCGCCGGCGTACACCGCGCGGTGTGGGATCTCCGCCATCCCAATCTTTCCGAAGGCGGGGGCGGAGGTTTCTTCGGAGGGCCGGTGCGCGGCCCGTGGGTCCGACCCGGGGAGTATACCGCCCGGCTCACTGTCGCTGGCCGCCACTATGATCAGTCGCTAACGGTCCACGAGGACCCACGGATCAATACCAGTGACGGGGAACGACGCCAGTGGCACGAGACCGTCGTTGCCCTGGCCGCGACGGTACGTTCTTACTCGACGACGGTAGATGGCGTGTTGGATGTCAAGGAGCGCCTCGACGCCCTATCGGATTCGGACAAGCAGCGGTTCCGTGCCCTCACGGCCGAGATCGACGAGGTCGAGCCATTGATGATGGAACTCAGACGGCGGTTACGCTCGGTGTACTCGCAGATCAGCGGTTGGCCCGGCAGGCCCACCGCCGACCAGCAATCCCAGATTCGATACACCAGCGATTGGATTGGCAGACTCGAGCCACGCATGCAACGGGTCATCGAGCAAGGAAGGGAGTTGAACTAGGTAAGAAGTAAGAGGGGAGAAGGGAGAAGGCCCTGCCCCACCCAACCGGGGTGGTGCGCTGGGCCTTCTTACTTCTTGCTTCTTACTTCTCACTGTGACGCCACCGGAAACTCTCCCGTCGGAAAACCCCTCGGTAGCCGGCCAGCCAGCAACTCTGCCACGGGACGGGTGATTTCAACGCGGGCAAACACGATTCGCAGAATCGCCATGATCGGCGCAGCCAACAGCATGCCGACGACCCCCCACAACAATCCCCAGAAGATGAGGCCCATGATGATGGTCACTGGATGGAGGTCCAGGCCCTCTCCCATCACCAAAGGCTCGATGAAGTTGCCGATCGTGACCTGCAGCGCCCCGGGGAATAGAATCACTGCAGCGACCATCAAGGGGTTGTCGAATTGAAGCAGCGCAACCGGCAGCGGGAGTAGCGTCGCGACGATGGAACCAACTGAAGGAATGAAGTTGAGCAGGAACGCCATCACGCCAAAGACCAACGCCAGCTCTAACCCGAACGCTGCGAGAATAATGCCCACCAGCAGCCCCGTCGTGGCCGAAAGTACGAACTTGATCACAATGTAGCTGCGCACCTTTGTGTCGATCTCCGCATAGAGACCCGTGCGCAGCTGGTTGGGATGGCGGCCCATGAGCAGATAAATGACGAAGATGAGCACGAGCGCTGCGTTCGTCACGACGCCCAAGGCCGTACCCGCCGCACGCCCCATCCAGCTCACCAACGGAAGTTGCCTGAGGGTTTGAATTATGTCCCGTTGCCCCAGGTCGATCTCGAATCGATCCAGGATGGCAAAGGCACGCTCCGCCAACGCGATGATGCGTTCCCGATAGAGCTCGATGTTGTTTATCAATCCTGTTGTGGACGTCGTAATCAGTAGCGCAAGCAACCCGAGCAGCACGGTAACCACGAACAACGCCAGTGCCACGGCGCCGATTCGCGGAACCCTCCAACGAACGCGGAGAAAGTCCACGATCGGTGATACGAGGTACGAGATGAAAATCGAGAGCACGAAGGGAACCATCACCGGCCGGGTGTACCACAACGCCCCAGCGACGGCCACTGCCGCCAGCACCATCAGGGAAACCGTGATGTACCACTGCTCGCTGCGGGCCGCCGGCTGAAGCTCCGCTAATCCCGGCTGCGGATTGCCCTTGCCTCCAGCAGCATCGGTTGGGTCCACCCTACCCCCCATGTTGAGAGCAACGGAAACATGGCGAACGGATGACAACTCGGCGCTTGTCGAGGGCGCCTCGTCGAAAGGTAATCCCGAGTGAGGGTCGGGTGCCGCCTGCTATGCGACGCCTGTCCGTCCGGTCATTTGTCGTCCCCCGGCAACTGCCGTCGAACGATCAGCAAATCGTCGATCACTCGACCGCCGATCAGGTGCTCCTGGATGATCCGCTCGAGCACCGGCGGATCGCACCCCCCGTACCAAGCTCCTTCCGGATATACCACGGCAATCGGCCCACCCTCACAGATGCGCAGGCAGTTGGCCTTTGTGCGATACACACCCCCCTGCTCCGAGAGGCCCAGCGCCTTTAGACGAGCCTTGAGGTATGTCCACGCTTCTAGCGAGCGCTCTTTCTCGCAGCACTTGGGCTCCGTTTGGTCGCAGCACAGTAGGATGTGTCGCCGGGCCGAGGGAATCCCCACTGCCGTTGCCTTGCGGCGCTGCCGCTCGACCAGAGGGTCATCACCCTGCCTGGTCATCAGCCTGGCTCCCGTCCGCTTTCGAGCAGGATCGTTCTCCCTCGCATTGACAGGTTGGCGCATACGTTTCAAATCGGAACTTGTGTGGCCCGTGGCCAGCAACGTCCTCTCAAGGGGACGTTACCACAGCTTCCTCTCAGACGTACCGCCTTGTAAGACAATAACTTACGTTCTGGCACACAACTGGCAATAATGTTCCAGCGAGGCGTTCCGGCCAGGTGGGGCGGAACCCGTCTGAGGAGGCGGCCTCCCCCCCAAATCTGGGCCCAGCCTCTAGGCGCCCTCTGGGTAGTTGCGCAATTAGTC
>JBDHDY010000232.1:0-15049 GCA_039591275.1 Gemmatimonadota bacterium
ACACAACGGCGCGACAAGACGCTCCGTTAACGTCTACCGTCGCGAGAGTCATACAGGTTACGTATCATCGAACACGACCGCGTGGACGACCTGTGGTCCGTGTACCCCGAGAGCGAGGGTCAACTCAATGTCGGCTGACTTGCTCGGACCAGTCACGAAAGCCATCTGGGTGCATTCGCGGAACAGATCGCTCTGCCGGCCCGTCCTCTGAAGGGTATCGAGCCATTCCTCTACGCTTGGGTAAATTCGACTCATGGGCAGGAGTATCAGATGATAAAGCGGCAGCAGGCTTGCCGCCCGGCTCCTCCCAGGTCCCGGCGCCAGAGCGACGGTCCCCGTGCTAGCAAAAGCGGCGGTGACTCCGGTCAGGCCGATCATGGTGCCGGCGGCCCGGGCCCGTGTTTCGCTGTCATGTAGTTCATGAGGAACAACTAGACGAATACCGCGCTCCGCCATGTGCTCGTCGAGCGCCGCAACGGGAAGCTGCTCAGCCGCCCAACTCAACACGTCAATCGTGGCACCTTTCGTCGCCGATTGATCCATCTCCGACACCCAGGTGTTAATGCGCCGCACCACGACGTCGACCACTGCTTCGCCTGGGTCGACTCGCTCGTAGCTCCCCAAGACCTTCGCTAACTTGTTCGCGAACTGGTCAGCCAGTGACGGTCTATCACCTTTTGCTGTAGTGATCGCCATCCGTCTGGCTGTGGCCGCCGCTTCCGGTGCGTCCCCGCGAAACACCACGCCACCTGCGTCCACGACACGCCGCACGCGGCCCAAAATTTCGTCACGCGCCGTGGGCCGATCAGTCATTCGATGTCTCCTCGCTGCGCTCCCGCTCCCGCTCCCGCCACCGCTCGCGAAAGCTCTTCGCCGGCAAAGGGGGCATTGACCGCGTCTTCGTCCAGGCATCGAGCGGCGGCGGGAGCGAATTGAGATCCTTGCCCTCACCTCCGGCCACGAGCCGGGAAACTACACCGGCAATCCGTGAGACCCCCTGGAAGAGTCTTCGGCTTCGCGCAGCTCCCGAATATGCCTTCAGGGCAATCCGCTCCAACAGCGACGCCGCACCCCGCCCGAGAAGCGGCTCCGGGTGCCGATCGACCAGCTCGCCGCGAAGGTCGAGAAGAAGTCGTGGAAGGTCGATTTTCACGGGGCAGACATCACGGCAAGCGCCGCAGAGAGAGCTGGCATTTGGAAGCTCACGAACGTCCGCCATGTTGTCCGCGAGGAGAGGCGTAATCACGGCGCCTATCGGCCCGCTGTACGCGGTTGGCCCGTACGCGTGCCCACCGATCTCACGGTACACCGGACATTCGTTTAGGCACGCTCCGCAGCGAATGCAAAGTAATGCGTCCGCGTATCCCCGCTCGAGGATCCGCGAGCGGCCGTTGTCGAGGAGAACAACGTGCATAGCCTCGGGACCATCGGCGTGACGCTCACCCCGCGGACCGCTACTCATTGAGAAGTACACCGTCGCTTCCTGTCCTGTGGCGCTGCGCGTCGCCGCCTGCCAGAGCAACACGGCGTCTCCAATGCCCCTCACCACCTTCTCGATACCGGCGACCGCAACGTATACCCTGGGCATACTCGTCACCATTCTACCGTTGCCCTCGTTGGTAACGATGCACACCGTTCCCGTTTCGGCCACGGCGAAGTTGCAGCCGCTGATTCCCATGTCCGCTGCAAGGAACTCACTGCGCAGTGTTTCGCGAGCGACAGCGCACATCTCAACGGCGTCGGTAGTGGGATGCATCCCCAGTTTTTCCTGAAACAGCTCGCTGATATCCTCCGTCCGCTTGTGGATCACAGGAGCGGTGATGTGGCTCGGTGGTTCATCTGCGAGCTGTATGATGTACTCGCCAAGGTCAGTTTCGACCACTCGTATTCCACTGCTCTCTAGAACCTTATTGAGGTGAATCTCTTCTGTGACCATCGATTTCGATTTCACAACGTGGCGCACGCCGTAACGGTCTGCGATCTCACAGATCAGTCTCCCTGCTTCATCCGCATCTCTAGCCCAATGCACTTCACAGCCGTTTGCGACCAAGTTCTCCTCCAGCTGCTCGAGCAGCTCCGGAAGATGTTCAATCGCATACTGACGTACGCTCCGCGCCTCATCGCGTAGCTGCTGGTAGTCCACGGCCGCCATGGCCGCTGCCCGCTGACCACTCAGGCGCTCCGTGGCCCGGTTGAGGGCCGTTCGGAGATCCCCGTCGCCGAGCGCTTGCTGCACGCGCGTTTGGTATGGAGCGCCGATATCAACGGTCATGATTCAATCCTCGTGGGAGGCGGTTGAGTTCGCCTTCCCGTTCAACACTTGCACGACATGCATGGCGCGACATGAGTGACCCTCCCGTTTGAGAAGGCCATTCAAGTGCGTCATGCAGCTCACATCGTTCACCGCCACCGCCTCAGCCTTGGAGGCCAGGATGTTCTCTACCTTCCGTCGACCCATCGCCGCACTGATGGGCGCATTCTTCAGGGCGAACAACCCTCCAAACCCGCAACACTCCGTTGCCCCCGGTAACTCTACCATCTCCGCATCCTTCACACCCGCCAACAAACGACGAGGTTGCGCGTCCACTTTGAGTTCCCGCAGAAGGTGGCAGCACGGGTGATAGGTAAGCCTTCCTGAGAAGTGAGCATCCGTGGTGGCGACACCGAGCACGTCTACGAGGTATTGTGTCAACTCGTATGTAACCGCTGCCACCTGTCGTGCTCGCGTGCGGTCACGCGTGTACTCACTTCTCTCGAACAGCACCTCATAGAAGTGTGTGACCATCGCCACACAGCTTCCACTTGGCGCAACGACGGCGTCTACCTCTTTCGCGTCGACAAGCGGCCAAAAAACATCGAGGAAGTGGCGCGCCAACTTCCGGGCATCGTTGCGGTAACCAGCGTTGAAGGACGGCTGGCCACAGCACGTCTGGCCGTCGGGAAACAACACCTCAACACCGTGCCGTTCGAGGATGTCGGCCGCGGCAATTCCGACTTCGGGATAGAGTGTCTCGACCATGCATGTTACGAACAGGGCTACGCGGGGACGCGTTATGGGCTCAGTCACGAAATGGTCCTCATGAGCAGGTCAAGATCAATGTTCCCCCCGCTCACTACCACTGCCACCCGCTCTCCACACTCCGCGACCTTTCCCGCAAGCAAAGCGGCGATGCCCGCTGCACCTCCCCCTTCAACAATCATGTGATGCTCCTTCACCGTAAATCTCATGGCTTCCTTTAGGCTGTCCTCGTCCACGAGCACGTGCTCGTCAACGTAGTCTCGAACCAACTCAAAGGTGTGGCGGTTGTCGAGACCGATGCCGCCGCTCAGCGCGCTGGCGATCGTCTCCTCTTCGGGATGGTCGATGGGACGCCCCGCATGCAGGCTGGCGAACATCACTTGGGCGTTTTCCACCGAGACGCCAACGACGCGGATGCCAGGCCGGTGGGATCTGAGAGCAACAGCAATGCCCGCGATCAGACCACCACCCGAGAGTGGCACGAGAACCGTGTCCAAGGACTGAACTTGCTCCAACAACTCGAGACCAATGGTTCCCTGCCCCCCAATGACATGGGGATCGTCAAAGGGATGAACGGGCACGAGGCTCCGTTCACTTTGGATCTCTTCAGATCGCGCCACTGCCTCGTCATAAGTTCGGCCGTACACGACAGCCTCGGAGCCGAATTGGCGAATGGCCTCTAGTTTGGCAGGGTCCACCCACTCCGGCACACACACCGTCGCCGGGATCCCCAACCGAGCCGCTACATAGGCAACGGCCTTGCCGTGATTCCCACTCGAACAAGCAACAACACCCTTGACCTGTTGCTCGTCCGTCAAGGAGAGGATCTTGTTCGCGGCCCCCCGGACCTTGAACGAGCCGGTGACCTGTAGGTTCTCGAGCTTGAGGAAGATGGTCGGGGTCCCGGGGACTCGCTCCGCCAGCTGGGGCGATTCCAGCACCGGGGTCGACACGGCAACACCCCTGATAGCTTCACGGGCTGCCTCAACACCGTATTCCTCCAAGCGGCGGGGCCTAGTCGCCGACATTCAGAGCCCTGGAATCGGGGTTCATTAGATCCTCCTGTCTTCGCGGGCCCTCTCTCCCCGGCCATATGCCCACCGGCGAGGGGCCCACACCAGCCGATACCGCGTCGAGGTCCCGGCCGCCTCGCCAAGAATACCGGCGGCCCGGGAGCATAGCCAGGGCGGTCCCGCAGCTAAGACAGAGCCATGATGAGCGCAGGACGATCGTGGGTCATCGAGTCTAGCAATAGCGCGCAATCGGCTCTCGGGTACCTTTAGAAACCTCTGGACCCGGCAGATCCGTTACACCTAGAATGCCCCATCCGAAGGCAGGATTGCCGGCCTGAACGCATAAGAGAGCAAGGAGGTCCGCAGTGCACGGCTGTGCCAGAAGCTGCATCCTTACCCTGTTCACCACCCTCCTCTTTTCCCTCACCGCCACCGCCGCGCAACAACCTCCGGTAACGCGGTTCCGGATCGGCTTTCCGGCAGATGCCCATGCTGACCCGATCACCGGCCGCGTATTCGTAATGATCTCCCGAACCAACGAGCGGGAGCCACGTTTACAGATCGGGCGAACGGGGGTCCCATTCTTTGGCCGGGACATCGAGATGCTGCTGGCGGGCGGGTCAGGTGTCATTGATGAGAGCGACCTCGGCTCGCCGATCGAGAGCCTGAGCGACTTCCCTCCAGGAGATTACTACGTTCAGGGATTCATCAATATCTACTCAGAGTTCCGGCGTGCCATGACGACCAGTGGGAGGGCCAGCGCTTCAACATCTCCCCGGGCAACCTCTACAGCGACGTCCGGCGCGTGCACCTCGACCCCGCTGAGGGATTCGACATCGAACTCAGCACCACCAACGTCATCCCCCCAATAGAAATCCCTCCGGATGACGAGTGGGTGCGACGATTTCGTTTCCAGAGCCCGATGCTCACGGAGTTCTGGGGGCGACCTGTCTACCTCGGCGCTACGGTGCTCCTGCCCCGGGATTACGACCGATCGAACATGAGTTATCCGGTGCTCTATAACCAAGGTCATTTCTCACTCCGCAATCCGCTGCGTTTCGAGGTCGGTGGGGAGCTGTACGAGGAGTGGATCAAGGATGGTTACCCTAGAATCATCGTTGTCACCTTTCAGCACCCGACCCCATACTTCGACGACTCGTACGCGGTCAACTCACCAAATGTCGGGCCATACAACGATGCAATTATCCAAGAGCTCATCCCCGAAGTCGAGCGACGGTTTCGCATTATCGGTGAGCCGTGGGCTCGCTGGCTCGACGGTGGCTCAACCGGCGGTTGGGAGGCCCTGGCGCTACAACTCTTCAACCCAGATTTCTTCGGCGGTACTTGGGCCTATTGCCCTGATCCTGTCACCTTCACGAACGTCGAGGGTATCAACGTTTACGAGGATGTGAACGCCTTTTACAAGCAACACGAATGGCGCCGAGTCCCGATCGTGAACTCACGCGAGACGGATGGTGAGATGCGTATGACGTCCCGTCAGCGGCAGCACTTCGAGCTCGCTATGGGAACCAAAGGTCGCTCAGGACAGCAATTCGATATCTGGTCCGCCGTCAACGGGCCTATCCGAGAGGACGGCTACTTCAAACCGCTGTTCGACAAATACACAGGGAAAATCGACCCCGAAGTGGCTCAGTACTGGAAAGAGAACATGGATCTCCTCGAGTACATGAAGCGTAACTGGCGTACACTCGGACCCAAGCTCATCGACAAGCTGCATATCTACACAGGAGACATGGATACCTACCTTTTGGAGCAAGCGGTCATACAGATGGAAAGCTGGATGAAGACCACAAGCAACCCACATTACGAAGGGTTCTTCATGTACGGCGACCGAAAACCACACTGCTGGAGAGGGCCGGTTACGATGGCGGAGCGTCTCGAGGAGATGGCTCAACATGGATTGCGGCACAAACCATCCGGAACGACGACCCCATGGTGGCAGTATTGAAAAGACAATCCACCATGATGTGGCAAACCGGTCAGTCGTGCAGAACAGCTTTGGTGGTGACCGTTGCTCTGCTGCATCTTGCTGCGCCGGCGCGGGGTCAGGCCGACAGTACGGATGCCGATGCGATGGGCAGCAGGGCCGTGATGTCAGACGACACTACCGCCCAGGGAAGCACCATCATTCCTTTCCCTTTCTTTTTCACGACTCCTGAGACCGGGGCCGCCGTCGGCGCTACGCTCATCTATTACTTCCGACCGTCGAGAAGCAGCGAGGGGGATCGCCCTTCCACTATATCTCCGGTCTTCATATACACATCAAAGAAACAGGTCCTCACATTCCTCGAATCTGACGTCTATTTGGGTGGAGGCCGTTACCGCACTACATCTGCGGTTGGATACAGCCGATTTCCCAACACGTTCTGGGGCGTCGGGAACGAAGCACCAGAGTCGGCCGAGGAGGATTACACTCCTCGCACCTTCAGTGCCGGAGCTGAGTTTCGGTGGCAGTTCGCCCCCGGTTGGTATGCTGGCGGCAATGTGGGGTTTGCCGACCGCAAGCTGTTGGAAACAGCCGAGGGCGGACTGCTCGATACAGGTGCCGTACCGGGCACCGCGGATGGCAAGCTCGTCAGCGTCGGTCTTCTAGTGAGCTTGGACACGCGAGACAACATTACTTATCCCCGGTCGGGACGCCTGTATCAATTGAGCGCCTCATGGTACGCTGAGGCCCTGGGAAGCGACTACGGTTTCGCGACTTACTCCGTGGACCTGCGGCAATACGTCAGTGTCTTTGACTCACATGTTCTGGCACTCTGGGGATTGGGTGCCTTTTCGACGGGTGATCCCCCGTTTGATGTCATGCCACAGTTGGGCGGCGACGAGCTGCTGCGGGGATACTTCGAAGGCCGCTATCGCGATCACAATCTCGTGGCATTCCAGGCTGAGTACCGGGCTCCGGTGTGGTGGAGATTCGGCATCGTCGGCTTCGCCGGCATCGGGCAGGTCTCGCCGGATCTCTCAGGGTTCGGACTCGATGCCTTTCACCCTTCCGCGGGTGCCGGGGTGCGGTTTCTCCTCAGCCCAGGAGAGGGCCTGAACCTGAGAGCGGATTTCGGCTTCGGGGAGAACGGCTCAGGCTTCTACTTGAGCATGGGGGCGACATCCGCACCGACCCGTCCGGCCGCGTGGCTCACAGATCCGTGCAAGGCATCACTATTGTGTGCGTCATTCTCGCCTGCACAGGATGCATCAGGCGTATTCTGTCCGACGTTTCCGTAACCTACCAGGCAGACGGGGTCGAGTTGGGCCATCTGGCTATTCTGCCGGTCACAGGGGGGGCCGGTCTCGAGGGTGTACGGCGGAGCACTGCCGATTCCCTGTTTGCAGCCATCGCGCGGCAGCGGCCGGAGCTGACGCTTCTGTCTGTGGCTGAAAGCGATCGCATCATCAACGATCAGGGTATCGCCCAACGGTACGCAGATCTCCTGCACAACTACGACCGAACCGGTGTTCTCGACCGGGAAGCTCTGGGACTCCTATTTCACTTGTTAGACACGGATCACGTGCTTCAGGTGGACGTCGAACTCCTCCAGAACGGCGCCGAGCGGGATCTCACCATCTTTGCACAGTTGTGGGACCCTGATCTGGGAATCGTATGGGAAGCGAGTTCGGCGGCGAGTTACTTGTCACCCGGAATGGTAACGGTTGACGGCCCGCTTCTCAAAGCATTGTCCGCCACTGCTGGCATGCTCGTGGAAAAACTGCCGAAAACAGCAGCCGGCGACCTGCGATAGGTCGCCGGCGGTTCTGTTAGCTGCTGTTTGTTTCCAGATATCGCCGCTTTGCCTTCTCCATCGTGCAGCGTTACTGCTCCCACATGCTAGGGCTTGGGTACGGTTATCGCGGTACCGTCGCTGTCACCATCGGGATCGTGGTTCGCGCCAGCGTCGTATGCCAGCGTGCCGTGAGTAACGCTGTTCACGGTAAGCGTGACGCTTGTGCCGCTCGACATGTTGCCGGTCGTAAACGTGATCGTGCCGTCGCTGGAGGTAGATCCGGAGACTGTGCCGCTGGCACCGCCACCCCACTGTCCCGTTATACCGGCGTTCGCAACCTCTCCATGGTCGTCACCGTGCACGGCGACAGTTACGGAAACCTCCCACTTGCCACTCCTCCCCTTGATTTTGCCGGCGCCGTCCAAGTCACCGACATGCATCGCTGTGCCCGAGGGTGGCGGCAACACGTCCGAAACGGTGACATTCTGCTGATCTGTGTCAGTAGCGCCTTCGTTATCGGTGACCGTCAGAACCACCGAGTATGTGCCAGCAGCACCATACGTGTGGCTTGCGGTAGCACCGGAGCCGCTGTTCCCGTCCCCAAAGTCCCAATCGTGGCTCGTGATGCTACCACCCACATCACTAGATCCTGATCCGTCAAAACTACAGGCCAGATCACTACAGGTGTAGGTGAACGACGCGGTAGGTGGATTGTTGGATGGCGGCGGCGAGCCAGAACAGCAGAGGCTCATCTGAGCCTTGGCCCGCACGCTCGTTGGTGTACCCGCATGAGGCTCCTTGTGGTAGGGCGGCACCTGTAATCGCCGCCTCGATGGCATCAACTCCCGCCGCGTCGGTCGCAGGTGACAACCGGTTGGCGTCGAGATAAAGCGCTACGGCCCCCGCGACGTGGGGTGAAGCCATTGACGTCCCACTGATGGTGTTGTAGCCACCGTCTTTCCACGTTGAGAAAATGCAGACGCCCGGAGCAGCGATATCCACTTCAGGCCCGTAGTTGCTGAAGTTGGCCAGGGACTCGTCCTGATCGCTGCGACACGTAGGGGAACCGAAACCGCCCGGCTTGCCGTCGAAATCAGCAAGGGCTGACACGGCCAGCACCTCTGGATATGCATCTTTCGCGCGACCATCGTTACCTGCGGCAAGGGCAAACACCACGCCAACATCGACAAGGCCGCAAATTGCTTGGTGTACTGCACCCGATGAACCTGTACATGCGTTCTTGTCATCACTCGTGCTGATGCTCATGTTGGCTACAGCAAAATCAATCCCTCCAGGGACGCTGTTGTTGTAATCGCGCTTCCTGTCAGCGACCCAGTCGATGCCGGCGATCATGTCGCCGGTAAAGCAGATGCCACCGTTCTTGCAGACCTTGACAGCCCAAAGCTTGGCGCCGGGAGCTACTCCCACGACCCCGTTGACATCGTCAATAGCCCCGACCGTCCCTGCTACGTGAGTGCCATGACCGTTGCCATCACCCCAGTTGCTGGATGGTCCACCGCTAAAATTGGTTCCGCCAGCCACGTTGAGATCCGGATGATCTCCGTCGATCCCACCGTCTATGATGGCCACGTCCAGATCCACTTTCACGCCGTTTGCGTTTGGGTTTCGGTCTACTTCGATCCGGTCTATCCCTGTGGGAAGTTCCTGTACCTCCAGCTCGAAAACCCGTTCGGCTTCCACCAGTGCCACCCGGGAATCGTTCCGCACCGCAGCAAGTCGAGCCGCCGGAATGGTAGCCGCGAACCCTCTGACCGCCGCACCGTACACATGGCGAACTGCAAATCCTTGCAGCTGCGCCATACCCCGCGCCGCTCCTCTCGAATCCACAGCTGCGCCATACCCCGCGCCGCTCCTCTCGAATCCACGACGTCATTGGAAAACAGAACGATGTACTGATCCGGTACGACAGCACCCCGGCCCCGGCCCTGTGACAACGACACTATGTCTGGGACGGGTTCAGTTGCCTCCTGACATCCAAGAAACGCCACGGCACCAAGAACGAGCGAAGGCCCGACGAATCGCCTCATAAACAATACTCCCTGGAATGATGCGGGTAGAAAAAGGCGGGCGCCACTACACGGTGGCCGCCCAGCCAAAAGAATCAGTGGAGAGGCAAGCCGTGTGCCACGACAGGGCACGGTGAATGCTTGCCCACTTGTACACTATGATATTTCGGGATCTTCGTCAAGGGCGCTTGAGCACACCGCCCAACATTCCAGTGACGGAACCAGTGAACTCAGTTGCGTGCCGATAACCTCACTTAGGTACAACCTTTAGATACAACCTTCGACTGTCTCATTACCGTCGCCTTCCTACTGCCACCTATCGTACCGCTCGGCCGGCGTGGCAAACGCTGACGAAAAAGACCGAAGCCTTGCTTTAAGAAGGATACGGCGCCCCTCAGGGGTACGAGTGTAGATCAAGCTCGAGGGCCCGACTCGGCCGCGCCAGGTTTCATGGAGCGTTTGTGCGCGATCCTTGTTCACAGCAAGAATGACGGGAACGGCGTGAAAGTCATGCCTCAGCCCGAAGCGCGTTTTCTCGCTTCTCGTAAGCAGGTAACGGGGATTCGCAATGGGTCCAAGAATTTCGCTCAGACAGTTGGCAAAAACCGACTGCTCGTAGAAACTCCCACCAACCAGAACGGCAGAGACCGCACCGTCAGTCCGCACTTCCGTACGGACATTTAGTTCATCGAGATTCGCTTTGATGAGCCCTGTCTTACACAACGCGTCTCGCAAGGCGGTCGCAATCAGACGGACACTCCCATCCACTGGCAGGTGGCGTACCCAAAGTCTGAGAGCCAACGCGAACTTCCAGAACGCTCCTGCGAACGCAAATAAGGCAATAGTCACAATGGCCCACGACAACTCATCCCAGTCCCGCACTGAGTCGAGCTGGCGAAGCCCCTGCAAGAAATCGTAGGCAAACACTGTTCCTGCACTGTAGAGGACGTACCGCAGCGTTCTCATGAACAGGAACGGTCGGAATGAGGGTGGCCGCGATGTCCTGACCGTGGGCCTCACGCGCGCGTCCTCGGCGTATTCGATGGCACTCCGCCACACCTGCGCGAGCGTGTGCAACTTCACCAGGCGCCCGCACATCTCGTCGTTGAATGGCGTTATGTCGGTCGGCCGTCTCAGGCGCGGCAGTTGCAGACGACCGAGTCCCCCTTCGATGGAAGAGCCATCGCTTGAGAGGCCGACGAACACCTTGAAGCGCTCTGCTAGGTCCTCGAGGTCACTCCGGCCTGACTTGGATAGAGGGTCTACCGCTACGAGATGCCAGATACTTGCCGTCTTGGCGGGATCACCGGGGTCGGTGCGGATCGCTCGACCACGCATCTGATTCGTCATGACAAACGATCCCACAACGCTTGCAAGCACCAAAGAATTCACGCACGGCGCGTCCCACCCTTCGCCGAGGAGCGCACGTGTCCCCACCACGACCCGCAGCACACCATCTGCAAGCATCTCCGTGAACGGGCGGACGAGACGGCTTCCCGCAAGGTTCACCCGGACATAATCACTTTGCCCGGCGACCTGCTGGATATGCGTTCCCTCCAGAACAGCACCTATCTTTTCCTGAAGCTCGGGGATTTTCTGTGAGTGGAGTACAGCCAACCGACCCGTCAGCAACGCGATTCGGTCAGCGTCCTCCTGGGTCGTTGCACTGATGAGGGCCTCAAAAACAGGCCATGCACCAAGCTCCCGAACCGTAGACCCCGTGCGAGCACCCAATCCATCGTCGCGTACATAGTCCGTGAGCACCACCTGTCGTAACTGCATCCCGCGCACCCCCCGCTCGCGCTGATAGATCTGCACACACCCATCAATCTTGCTGCTGCTCAACGCCAACGTCGACTTGACCGGACGGGAATCCAATATGCGCACCTGGTGACGCCACAACAGGCCTTCGCGGCGCATTCGTTTCTTGAGTTCGTCACGATGCTGGCGCACCCGAGGCACATCCGCCCAGGTCGATCCGTAGAGATATTCCTTGATGAGGGCCTGCCACCAGCGGCGGTCGATCTTTGGCAGCTCATCAGGACGGCAGCCGAGCAGGCGCAGCAAGCCTCTCGGCTGGGAAGATCCTGTGGCTCGGAGAAACACGAGTAACGCCACCGCAAGCTCCGGTGCATCCAGGACCTCCTCCGGGTCGGGGTCGGGGGCACTGACCCAGGGGTGATTCAACACGCCGGCCACAAAATCCGTGTCTTGCAACAGCTCGTCACATAACCGCTCCACGGCAGCATCGTACCGCCGCACTGTGGTCACATCCTCGGACGTCGGCGTCACCGCGAACACGTAGTCTTGGTGCGGGCAAAGGGTCCCTGCCCGCACGAGCTCCGGGATTGAAATCTCATCATCGACGGGACCGCACAACTCCTCGTACCTTCGCCACTCCCGCCCTGCAGCATCGTATGGCGGCGTTGCGGTGAGGGAAACGAGCGTCACACCCGGAAGGGCGTCTACGAGCTTCGATAGGGCCTTCCACCATTCCTGACGCAGGTGGTGAGCCTCATCGAGAATCAGCGTTCCAACGCCGGCCGCCTTCAGCTTGGACACGACATCGCCGAGCTCGACTTTGGAAGGAGACCGCTCGAGCTCTTCGGATTCATCTGTATCGTCGTCCTGAGCATGGGAGCGGGTGCGCGTGTGGAGAGCCTGATAAGTGACCGCGGTAAGAAAACTCGGATCACCGAGATCAGTCGAGGCCCAATCAGGCGGCACGTCCGCTCCTCGGGGCAGGAAATCCGCCAACCGAACCAGCCACTGGTCACGAATCGTTCGTGTGGGTGCCAAGACCAGACATGCCCGGCCCAGAAGGCGGAACACCTCCAGGCCCAACGAGGTCTTGCCAGCGCCCGGTGCAGCAACGATGTGCAACTTGCGATCGTTCAGATGGCCTTCGATCGATTCGAGCACACGTGCTTGATACGGCCGCCATGCGTAGCCAAACCGCATGAAGTCCGTGGGCCGCCCTGCGGCGGCGTTCCCCGACGGGTTTTGGTGGGAGCCTTCAGCTGAGCCGCCGTTCACGGATGCAATCGGGCTTTCGTGAGGGATCGCCTCATCCCGCTAGTTGCCCTGCGTCACCCCGGCATCTGGCCGACTCCACACCGCCGGATCGAGCGTCGACGCAAAAAGCGGGTTGAACAGCAGCTTGTACGTGTTTCGCGGCTGCCCACGGAAATGAGGCTCGAAGCCGAAGAGTACGATCTGCCCTCGACCCAGGGGTATACGCATGCCGGCGATGCGACCGGCGAGATATCGATCCGCTCCGTGTGCCCATCCGCTTGCCAAGTAATTCTCACGCGGGTATCTCGCGAACACATCGACGTTTCGTTCACCTCGTCGTCCCCCCTCGGAAGCCGGCGGCACCACGGTGAACACTTGGCTTCGCACAAAGAGAGCATACGCGTCTTGGGGCATACCGTACCCAAGCGGATCGCTCGAGTCCACCTCTACACGGATCACCGAGCCCGGGATGAAGAACTCGCTCGGTCGAGTCGCTGCCACCTGGTTGCGAACGGGAAGACCGAACTGGGCAACGGCAAAGTCCGTGGCCTGGTCGATGGCGAGCAACCAGCCACCGCGCTCTACAAACCTTTTGAGCGCTGAAGCGCCTTCGACTCCCAGGCCACCGGTGAATTCAACTGGCATCCTTCCGGGAAGATGCCCGTTCAAGATTGCGTCGGCTGATTGGTCCGGCAACACGATGGCATCGTATTGTGTCAGATCACCACTCTGGATGTCGTCGTTCTCCAAGTTCGCGAACTCAAAACCGTAGTTCTCGAACAACCAGCGGGTCCAACCCTCCGGCATGCTCGCGACGTAACTTTTGTACAGGCCGATGCGCGGCGCTCGGAGCCGATCGAGCGTCGCCGTTGGGGCGCCGGCCACAGCGTGGAACTCGAGACCCAACTCGTGGCCGAGCTCGTCGAGTCGAGACCTGTCGGCGCGGCGGATCACAATCGTGCCCGCCGGCCAACGGGCCCCTTCCGACTCGAATGAACTTGCAGCCCACGAGAGCTGCGCACCGCCTGCAAGCAACCGGTTCGTGGCGATCGCGGAGGCGTTGGCAGTGTGGGTAACGAGATAGCCCCATGTTCCGTTGCCGGTCACGCCACCGTCGGCCGGCTCGATTTCCTCAACGACACGATCGGGAATCGTGAAGGGCTCCATGATGCGGTCGGCCTCGACACCCAATTGAAAGCTCAACTCATATCCCGTCATGTCATACGGGGGTTCGGGTGGACCACCGGGATACTGCCGCCGGTCGGGATAGCGTTTGGGTTCCATGAGGTCGACCACGAACGGACGGAAAGCCTGCGGGGGAATGACATACGTACCCGCCTCATACGACCGCCCTCCTGCCTGAAACGGTCGGTCGGCCCGTCGAATCTCGACTCCACCCTGCCGGAAGATCTGCAACAACTCCACCGCCGTTCCCGGATCGTGCTGTGCTTTGAGATCGATCACATACGCAAACGGTCCACCCTCCGCGCGCTCCCCGCGGGCGATCTGGCGTGTTCCCATCCGGTAGATGTTGTACAGGTAGTCTTCCTTGAGTTTTGCAGCGAGGTCCAGCACAGCCCTCGAGCCTGTGAGCATGTATTCGATGGGGTCCCGCAGGTGCCAGCACCCGCCGAGCCACGGGTTGGAGTAGTTCGTAGTGGGGCGCTTCGCCGGGAGGTTGCCGGCCCTGGCGCCGAAGTGTTCTGGGATCTCCTCGGGCTCGTAGCAGTGAGGCGTGGCGTACCGATATAGAGCCGTCTCCGTCAAGAAACCGAGCATGTTGTGGAAGTCGGGAGCACCCCGCATACTCCCGTTCCACCACATGTCGTACACGATTCCGCTGGACACGCCCGGTTTCTCTTCTTCATCGAAGCGCTTCTTCATCGCCTCGCCGATTTGGTTGATGCTCGTAACCACGAGTGGATCGAGATTGGGATTGACCGGGTTCTCAAAAGGCGGGACCCATATCCGGCCTGGGAACGGACCGCTCTGGTGGTGATTGTAGACGATCTGTGGAAACCATACGTGATAGAGCTGGCTCGCCACCGCCTTCGTCTCCGCCTGGGTGAACATGAACCAGTCTCGGTTGTTGTCGTGTCCGATGTAGTGATGATACAGTTCGGGCACAGACGACGTCTCGTACGGCGTACCCAAGTTTTGGCTGTACCAGTTCGCGACAATGTCCAACCCATCGGGATTCATGTTGGGCATGAGCAAAACAATGACGTTCTC
>JBDHDY010000233.1:0-6023 GCA_039591275.1 Gemmatimonadota bacterium
ATCTCCGACCTCCACGTGCACATCCAGCCGTGGGATCAGCTCAAGCCTTCGGTAGCGGAAGTGATGCGGCGCGGCAAGGAGCAAGAGTGGGATAGACTGGCCGCGCTAATGGAGGATCCGAAGCTCCTCTTGAAGATGTTGGACGATACCGGCATCTGGCGCGTGGGGCTGATCAACTACCCCAGCCCGGACCTCATGGGCTTCACGGACGAAACCAACGAGTTTGCCGCTCAATACGCCCAGGCGGCGCCAGATCGCCTTCTTCCATATGGTGGCGTGCATCCGCGTTTCACCCAAGACCCCGAAGGCCAGGTAGAGCACCTGCTGCAGTTGGGGATTCGGTGCCTCAAGATCCATCCACCGCATCAGGTCTTTCCCGCCAACGCATACACGATGGGCCTCGAGGCTCTTGGGCGGATTTACAGACGCTGCGAGGAACGGGGCTTGCCGGTCTGCGTTCACACGGGGACGAGCATCTTTCCGGGCGCCCGCTCCAAGTATGGCAGGCCAATGGAGCTGGACGACGTAGCGATCGACTTCCCCGAGCTCACGATTATCATGGCTCACGGTGGGCGACCATTGTGGATGGACGAAGCGTTCTTCATTTTGCGACGCCACAAGAATGTCTTCTTGGAGTTGTCGGGGATTCCCCCCAAGCGATTGCTCGAGTACTTCCCCCGGCTCGGTGAGGTCAGGGATCGGGTGGTGTGGGGAACCGACTGGCCAAGCCCGGGAGTCAACGATCTCCGGAAGAACCTCGATCAGTTCCTGGCGCTGCCTCTACCCGAAGAGACGAAAGCCATGATCACACGCAGCACACCGATTCAACTCTTCCCGCAACCTTGACGCGTCTCGTCGCGCTTGCTGCCGGCCCGGTCATTTTCGCGCTGACCTTCGTTGTGCCAGCTCCGGCGTCCTTGCCGACGGAGGGCTGGCGCGTCACCGGTATCGCGGGAATGATGGCGGTTTGGTGGCTGACGGCCGTGATCCCTTTGGAGGCCACTGCCCTGCTGCCCATCGTCCTGCTTCCATTACTGGGAGTAGCCCCGATCGGCGACGTCACGCGGTCATACGCCGATCCCATCATCTTTCTCTTTCTGGGCGGCTTCTTCCTCGCCGCGACTCTGGAGCGCTGGAATCTGCACAAACGGTTCGCCCTCGCCACGGTGCGGATCGCCGGCACAGACGGGCCACGGGTTATCCTGGCATTTATCCTCGCGTCCGCAGCCCTGTCCATGTGGATCTCCAATACTGCCACCGCTGTCATGATGCTCCCCATCGCCAAGGCCGTCGCGGGTGGTATGGATATGGGGATTCCAGGCGGTCCGGCGGGCAGGCGGGCCACCCCTCCACCCACTTCGCAAGGCAGCACATCAACGGAAACAGGCCAGGGCTTCCCGGTGGCGCTGATGTTGGCCATCGCGTACGGATGCTCTATCGGAGGGGTTGCCACACTGGTGGGCACACCACCCAACGCCATCTTCGCCGGGGCCGCGCGGCAACTGCTGGACATCGATGTGAGTTTCGGCGGCTGGATGCTGACCGGCCTGTCCGTCTCCCTGCCCATGCTCATTCTGTGCTGGCTGCTTTTGCTCCGGTTATACCGGGTACGGGGGCACGTGCCAGGGCTGGATGATGCCGTCGAGCGTGAGAGTGCCGCGATGACACGCCTGGGAGGGGCCGAGCGCTTCATCTTGGGCGTATTTGCCGTTACCGCCGCCTCCTGGATCTTCCGTGCGCCCAAAACGATTGGCGGTGTGAGGATTCCCGGGCTGTCCGACGTCCTGCCCGGGATCTCGGATGCCGGCATCGCGATAGCCGCGGCCCTGGTGTTGTTCGTGGTCCCACTGCGCCGCTCCCGATTCCCGGCGGCCCTGAACTGGGAAGCAGCCTCCAAGGTACCGTGGGGAATCCTGCTGCTCTTTGGTGGGGGATTGGCGCTGGCATCGGCATTCGCTGAGAGCGGCTTGACCGAATGGATCGGAGGCCGCCTTGAGACATTGCGGGGTGCGCCGTTTCCGGTGGTTATCCTTGCTACCACCGCTCTCTTTGTCTTCTTGACCGAGCTGACGAGCAACACCGCGACCTCAGCACTGGGCATGCCACTCATAGCCGGGGTCGCCCTGGGCCTCGGGGTCCCTCCCCTCCCGCTCATGGCCGCGGCGGCCCTCGCGGCATCGATGGCATTCATGTTGCCGGTCGCGACGCCGCCCAACGCCATCGTGTTTGGGTCGGGGACGTTGAGGCCGGTGCACATGGCAAAGGCCGGTATATGGCTCAACCTTCTGGCCATCGCGGTGATAACTTTGGTCATCTGGATCTGGGTCGCGTAGGGAGTAGGGAGAAGGGAGAAGGGAGAAGTCGGCGACGGCGGACCCACACTCCGGGGAGAAGGAATGACCACTGAGCGGCTATTCATCGCGGTAGGGGCGCTGCTGGCCCTGCTCGCAGTGGCATTTGGCGCATTTGGGGCGCACGCGCTCCGGGACAGGGTATCTGCCGATCTCCTGGCCACGTTTGAGACGGGGGCGCGCTACCAGATGTACCATGCCCTCGGCATGCTAGCAGCGGGCTTACTTGCGGGCCGGTTCAGCTCCGCGCTCTTCAGTTGGACCGGATGGCTCTTTCTAGCCGGAACGGTGGTATTCTCAGGGAGCCTGTACCTTCTCACACTCACCGGAGCGCGTTGGTGGGGAGCAATTACCCCGATTGGGGGCGTCTGCTTTCTCGTGGGTTGGGCCTGTCTGTTTGTGGGCGTGGTGGTGGGAAAGTAGCAAATTTCAGCGGGTCCGCCTCTGGGCCTGGAAGGGGAGACACATGCGCCGACTGTTGTTAGCACTGGCCGCAACCTTGACCGCCTGTGGGAGCGAGGACGTGCAGCTGACGCTCACCGTCAACCCCGTCGCCGAGTTCACCAATCAGGCAACACTCGAAGTCACCGGCATCGTAGCAAGGAGTCCAGCCAAGGAAACCGTCGTTACGGTGGTCGTATCCGGTGGGATCAGCCAGGTGACCGACAGCCTACCGAGCGCCGGCGTCTTCTCCCTCAGCGTGGAACTCCACGAAAATCAGGAGAACCAGCTAGCAGTCTCGGCGTTCGATGATACCGGCGCCACCGCCACTGCCGTGGTCCTCGCCATTGTCCATGACGACGTGGGTCCCCAGGTCGTCACCCAAACACCCATCGATCAGTCCGACGGCGTACTGCTGGATACGAGCATCGAAGTGCAGTTCGGGGAGCCGCTCACCGGTTCCGGACCGGACCCCCGTTTGGTACTGCTCCATAACTTCAACCCCGTACCCGGCACATCGAGCCTCTCAGGGGACTCGAGGGTCTTGTCGTTTGTGCCGGACGCTCCTCTCGCACCCAATTCAGTCTACGAGCTGGTGTTTCAGGATTTCACCGATGAGTTCGGCAACCCGGCGGGTAGTGAGACCAACGCTTGTTTTGTCACCACCGCCGAGGGATTCGCAAACGTTCTGCAGCTTGATGAGCAGCCCGAAGACCTATATGAGTCGGGCGACCCACCGCCCGACGCCGGCCTGCGCCCGGTTAACCTGACCGAGGCGCGGTTTGCTGCTGACGCAGGCGTCTTTTATGGTGTCGTGCGCTTTGCCAGCAACAGAGCTTTTGCCGCCGACGACGACAACAGCGGCGTGGTCCTTCTGGAGATCGACGAGGACCAGGACCCGGGCACGGGGTTCACGAGCATAAAGGACGTTGTTTTTCCAGCGGACGTCTTTCCAGATTTGGTGAGCGGAATCAAGGTGGAATACCTTGTGGGGATCGAGCCTAACCCCAATCTCGGAGGAGCAGCATACGTTGGAAGGTACATCGCTGAAGGCGAGTTCAACGTTATAGAGGCGTTCGCGCCAGGCATATGCGGACGGTTCTATGGTTTCCACTCCAACGAACTGCTCCCTGCCATGTTGGACGCCACGTTCGATTACACGCTTCTGGCCATCGCGGATGGGAGCGAGGGATTCTACTTCGATCCGGCCCCGCAAGCGGGCAACTATTCCCTCGACTTGTCCGGACTACCGATCCCAAGCCCGAGCGCGGTGCGGCTGCTCGAAGGCGGGAGAACTTTCAAACACCGCACCTTCACAGCAGTGAAGCGACATTGAACGGCCGGGAGAACAGCCGGACGACATAGGATGGAAAAGGGTAAGATGACAGTCTATTTCAATGGAGAATACATAGCGAAAGATGCCGTCCGCGTTTCACCGGACGACCGAGGATTCAATTTCGGAGACGGCGTATATGAGGTCATTCGGGCATATGGCGGCCGCTTGTTCGGCATGGAGGCTCACCTTGCACGGATGGAGCGCGGGCTTCGCGAAATGCGCATCACCGGCGTCGTGGCAAGAGATTTTGCTGTCGTCTGCGAGCGCCTGCTCGAGCTAAACGGCTTTTCCGATGGCGACGCGAACATCTATATGCAAGTGTCTCGCGGTGCCGCCCCGCGACAGCATTCCTTTCCGGACCCCGCACCACCACCCACGACCTACGCGAGCGTGTCAGCGGTAAAGCCCCGCGGAGACCCGGCCAAAGGCGTCGCGGTCATCACACTGCCCGATCAGCGCTGGGCACGCTGCGACATCAAGACCATCGCGTTGGTACCTAACGTGTTGGCCAACCAGTTGGCTAAGGAAGCAGGAGCGGCCGAGGCGGTCTTGGTGCGGGATGGGGTGGCGCTTGAAGCCACCGCAGCCAGTCTCTTCGCTGTTTTCGACGGTGAGGTGCGGACAGCGCCCAAATCAAACTACATTCTGCCGAGCATCACCCGAGCAGTAGCGCTGGAGATCTGTGCCGAAAACGACATTCCTGCCAGGGAGACCCCCATCTTCATCGACGAGCTTCGGAACGCGGATGAGATTTTCCTGGCGGGAACGACGTTTGAGATCATGCCGGTCGTCAGGTTGGACGGCGTCGCCGTGGGCTCCGGCACACCGGGGCTGAGGAGCAGGCAAATATACGATTTCTTCTGCCAGCGGACCGGATCCGTCGCGCTCACCTAGCGCTGTGTCACAGAAGTCGGTACGGCGGAAGGGCGGTAGGGCGGTAAGTAGCCGCCACAGGCCAGGGATCGTATATCCTTACCATAGGTGGTCACCTACCGCCTTTCAGCCTTTCAGCCTTTCAGCCGTAGGGCGATCGAGATGGCCTTAACACACGAATGCCAGACGTGCGGACAGCCGCTCGAAATCCTGCGGCACCCGCTCCGCCGCCTCCGCTGGACGAGGTATTGGTGGGAGGGGTTGATGAGCCTTGTGAGTCAACCGCTCCTTTTTTGCGCCGCTTGCGGATCCATCTACCGAACTGACGGAAGTCTCCTCGCCACGGGCGCTGCCGAGACGGCGGTCGAGGTCAAGGCCGGCGGCTATCGCGACGATATGGTCAACATCCGAGACGGTTTCGGAACGATCGTCATCGCGTCCGAGATTGTGGTCATCTGGACACTGGCCGGCCCCGGTGCATATTCTCCTGCCGTCTCGGTTGGGCGGGGCCGCGCTGGTTCCGTTCACCTATTTCGCTCTGAAAGTCGTTAAGGCCAAGAAGGAGCTCAAGCGTCTGAAGATGGCTCGGCTCAAAGGAGAGACCTCAGAGTGAAACGGGTGAGCGTGATCGTAGCCATCACTTATTTCATCATGATGGCCGTCGCAGTGACCTTCCCCGGACTCAGTCTCTTCAATACCGTTCGCCCCTTTGTGCTGGGGATCCCTTTTGTCTTCGCATGGATTCTGACCTGGGTGGCGGGATCAGCAGCGGTATTCTACTTCCTCTACCGTTCCCACTATAAGTGAGCGATTGGCGCATTATCGCCCTCGTGGTGGCCGGATACCTGGGGGCCAACCTCTGGGTCGGTATCCGAGCTGGTAGGCGTTCCAGCGATACGGTCGCCGGGTACGTGGCGGGCGACCGCGACTTTGGCACGTTGGTCATGTACTTCGTCACGGGTGCATCCGTCTTCTCGGCGTTCGCTTTCCTGGGAGGACCGGGCTGGGCGTACAGCCGGGGT
>JBDHDY010000234.1:0-6178 GCA_039591275.1 Gemmatimonadota bacterium
TTCCTGGAGATCGATGTGCGCGGTGGGAGTGCGCATTTCGCCGAGTCGATCGGAGAAGGCGAATCCAGGGACGGCTGGTTTATCTGGCACGGCCCCGGAGATACGGCGCGATCCGAGTCTGAGGTCGCGTACAAACTATATGTGAGTCCGACAGTAGAGTCTGTGCCGGAAGCGCTCCACGCGGTCTTCAAGCTCTTCGCCAGAGGGGGAGCCTCAGCCTGCAAGATCGGTAGGAACCTCAATGGGCTGCTTCGGCCTGATAAACTGGTCGTCTACTTCAAGCGGTTTGAAGATCTCGAAGCCGCCGCGGATCGTCTGCAACGAGAACTGGATGGCATGCCCGCCCACGGCGTTCCGTTCACCGCCGAGATCGCGGGGGCCGCGGATCGTCTGCAACGAGAACTGGATGGCATGCCCGCCCACGGCGTTCCGTTCACCGCCGAGATCGCGGGGGAGGGCCTCCTCTCATGGGGCGTTGATCCAGCCCGCGACCAACACCTGCTCGGCTGGCACGGAAGTGAGAGCTGGCGTCTTTGGGTCACCAACCGCCTAGCTACGGCCATCCTGGCAGCGAAAGGGAGCGGCTCACACGCCGTGGAACCGTGGCGGTTCGCTATGGACCGCCTCAGCTTGGAAGGTCTCGATCCTGAGTCGTGGACACCGGCAGGGATCGAGTGGCATCCTGCGGCCAGTAGTCTGGGGGCTTAGCATGCCGCCGTCTTTCCCTAGTGCTCTTGGAGCACAGCATCCGGCGCGTCCCGTAGCGCGCGTTAGTGCTGCGTGACTTAGAGGCCATGGACATCACCGACTCAGTGGTCTTGCCCCCCGACGTGACCATCGTGCCCGTCACAGAGCTGTCGGCGGAAGATCGTAAGCGGCTCGAGGCCGGCGAGAACGACCTTGCCATCACGCGCCCGCGCGGTCGTAGCACTTCCAAGCTAATCGACGTCCACGCGGCCGATCTTCTCCGCGAATTTCGGTCTCCCAAGCGCATCGTGGATGCCGTCATCGCCTACGGACGCTCCCGCTCGCTCGACCCCCGAGAAGTCCTCGCGGACGCGTTTCCCATTATAAAGGACTGCATTAATGCCCGCTTCTTGGTTCCCGCGGGCTCTCCTGAAGCAAGTCGCATCGAGGCAACCCTTCTTCCATCGCACCAGGTGGGCCCCTTCCGTGTGCTACGCTGTATCGAGGTGCTCGAGGATTCGGAGGTGTACCAGGTCAAGGATGACGCGGGACGCCACGCCGCACTCAAGATCGCGCGCCCAGGCGATTTCGAAGCAACACGGGCTAAGCTCGACCGTGAGGCAATGATCCTACGCCATCTGGCGGGGGCTGGCAGCCCGCGGCTGCTCGAGTCGGGCATGTTTGAAGAGCGTCCGTATCTTGCGCTCGAGTGGTGTTCCGGGGTGTCTCCGCTGATCGCTGCCGGAGAGATCCTTGACCGGAACGATTTCGAGCAGCGGCAGGAGCTTCTCGCACTCTGTTGTGCCGTTTTGGCGGCATACGCTCGCCTCCACGGGCGAGGCGTGATTCACGCCGATGTCCATCCCAAGAACCTTCTCCTGGCTCGCCACGGAGTGGTCACGATTCTCGATTTCGGTCTCGCTCGGTTTGAAAACAGTGACGACGATGTGCCCCGTGGTGGGATCGCGTTTTTCTACGAGCCGGAATACGCATCTGCTCGGCTGGCGAACAAGAAGCTCGTGTCCGCTACGGCCCTTGGAGAGCAGTACGCCGTTGCGGCCCTGCTCTATCTGCTCTTGACAGGCGATCACTACCTGGAGTTTTCCCTCGGTGAAAGCGAAATGCTGCAACAAATCATCGGGGATACTCCCTTGCCGTTCACGAGCCGCGGGATTGAGTCATGGCCTGAGGTCGAGGCAATTCTGGCCAAGGCCTTGAGCGAGGATCCTGCCGATCGCTACCCATCGATGGAAGCGTTTGCGCAGACTATGGGTGGTGTGTTGCACGACCAACCTCCGTTGTCGAAGCCCCTTTCCGAGGTGACGGAAACCGTCGACTCCGTCGAAGTGTTGCGCAAGGAAGTTGTAGAGGGGCTGCGAACCAGATCGCCCTTGTATTCCACAGGTCTTGGTACTGCACCGACTGCTTCTGTCTTCTACGGGGCAGCCGGCATTGCGTACGCCCTTTATCGGATGGCATGCAGCGAGACAGACTCCGCGCTCCTCTTCCTGGCGGATAGCTGGATCACCAGAGCCGTGAGCGCCGCCGCTGATGACGCGGCGTTCTACAACACGGACATCGAGATCACGGCTGACAACGTCGGCCGCGTTTCTCCGTACCACTGTGCGAGCGGTGTTCATTGTGTGCAGGCGTTGATCTTTCACGCCATGGGCGATCTAGACGCACAGCGGAATGCTCTTGCGGCGTTCGTGGTAACCTCCCGACGGTCGTGTGACAAGCTGGACCTCACCATGGGTCGCGCGGGAACGCTGCTGGCATGCGCGCTGTTGCTCGAGAGCCTGTCTGACGATTCCACTAACGGGGCCGCTGAGTTGCGGAACCTGGGTGGCAAGACGGTTGCGGGCTTGTGGGAAACGCTCGATCGGTGCGACCCGATTCCTGTGTGTGCGGAGCTTGCAAATCTAGGGATGGCGCACGGTTGGGCAGGCGTCCTGTATGCCACGCTGCGTTGGAGTCGCGCATCCCAAGCGGAGCTGCCTGGCGCACTGGTGCAGCGCCTGGCCGAGTTGGCCGAGTGTGGGGAGCCTGCGGGACGCGGCATTCAGTGGCCGTGGATCACACTGGGCGATGCGGGTGTAGAGGTGACGACATACATGCCTGGTTGGTGCAACGGAAGTGCGGGATTCGTATCGCTGTGGACGCTCGCACACCGGCACTTTCGCCGCGATGAGTACTTGGATCTCGCTGAGCAAGCCGCGTGGAATGCGTGGGAGGATCCATCGGAGATAACGAGTTTGTGCTGTGGTTTGGCCGGCAGAGCATATGGGCTTCTCAATCTCTACAAGCACACTGGGGAAGAGACATGGCTGGAGCGGGCTCGAGTGCTTGCGACAAGGGCCGTCAGTGGTAGGTCAGATCGTGGCAGTGATGGGTTCGACTTTTCGCACAGCCTCTACAAGGGCGACGTGGGAGTCGCGGTGTTGGCCGCCGATCTTCTCCGTCCCGAAGCAGCAAGCATGCCGTTCCTCGAGGAAGAGGGTTGGCCATCGAAGCTGGGTTCGGATTCCCGCCTGGGAGCCATCTGAGCAGATCTGGCTGCACCAGCTGCTTCTCCATTATACTATTAAGCTCGCCACTTCCTAACCCAAGTCCTGTTGGCTCGAGGGCAAACGCCATCGTCGTGAGTTGTGCCTGATCTGAGCGAACGCCTGCGAATAGCTCTTGCAGACCGGTACGCGATCGAACGCGAGATCGGGCGCGGCGGCATGGCGACGGTGTTTCTCGCTAAGGACCTGCGACACGGCCGCTCCGTTGCCATGAAGGTCCTCCACCCGGAGCTGGCCTCGATTGGGTTTGAGCGGTTCCAGCGTGAAATCGGGGTCGTGGCCGGTCTCACTCACCCGAACATACTGCCGCTCCACGACTCCGGCGAAGCGGACGGTCTCCTGTACTATGTGATGCCGTACGTCGACGGCGAATCCCTCGCTGACCGCTTACGGCGGGAACAACAGCTTCCTCTCGATGACGCTCTTCGGATTGCTCGGCAGGTGGCGGGTGCGTTGAGCTATGCGCACGAGCGAGGCGTGATCCACCGCGATATCAAGCCGGACAACATCCTACTCACGGCCGGGGAGGTTTTGGTAGCGGATTTTGGCATCGCCAGGGTCACCGACTGGGCTGATGAGGAAGCTCTCACGGCGACGGGCGTGGCTGTGGGGACACCTGCCTATATGAGCCCCGAACAGGGCTCTGCGGACGAGTCCCTGGATGCACGCACCGACATCTACAGCCTTGGGTGCGTGCTGTACGAGATGCTGATCGGCGAGCCCCCCTTCGGAGGGCCGAGCGTACAAGTGGTACTGCGCCGGCATGCGGTGGAAAGAGTCCCGGGGTTGCGTACGGTGCGCGACACCATTCCGGATAGCGTGGAACAGGCCGTAACCAAGGCTATGGCGAAGCTCCCGGTGGACCGCTTCGCCAGCGCCGCGAAGCTGGCGGAAGCACTGTCCATTGCCGAGGCGGCCTACCGCACCGGTAGCCGACCGTCGGTGCAGAAGCAGGCCCGAGCCCAACAGCGGGCTCTTCGGGCGGCGGTTGCGGTGGCGGTCATTGCGGTTGCCGCGGTGGTGGCCCTGTTGCTTCGAAGCAGTACGCCAACCACAGCCGCACTCGATCCCGACCGGGTGGCGGTGTTGCCGTTCCGTGTGATCGGCAACGTCGATCCATCCCTGGGTGATCTGCGGGAGGGTATGCTCGAGCTGCTCTACGTGCACCTGCCTGGTGATGGTGGGCTCCGCGCCGTATACCCCGGCACCGTCACTTCGGTTTGGAGAAGAGCGGGAGGGTCAGAGTCGCTCGACCTCTCGGAGGACGCCGCGCTCAGCGTGGCTCAGGAGTTGGGTGCCGGCAGGCTCCTCCTGGGCCACATCATCGGTGGCGGCAACATACTGGAGCTCAGCGCATCCCTTCGCGCAGTGCCGGGCGGGGAAGAAATCGCGCGAGTCGAGGAAGTCTCGGGACCGAGCGACAGCATACTCTCCCTCGTGGATCGCCTCACCGCGGAGCTGCTGGCCCGCGAGGCCGGGGAGAGTGGAGAGCGATTGACCGATCTCATCACGGCCGAGCTTCCGGCCCTGCGATCGTACCTGGCGGGTCAAGCGGCGTACAGAAGGGGCGACTATCGGTCTGCGGTTGACCATTTGAGCAATGCGATGGAGGTGGACCCGTCATTTGCTTTGGCTGCGCTCAGTCTTGCATCAGCGGACGCCATGCTGGGATCGGGCGTGCAACGTGATGCGATCTCGCTGGCATGGGCCGCAAGGGATCGGCTGACCCCGCGCGACCGAGCTTACTTGACGGCGTTTGCGGGGCCGCGCCATCCGGCGGCGTCGACGTTGGCCGAGCGCATTGCGGCCTGGGATGAGGCCGTGTCCGCCCTTCCGGATCGCAAGGATACCTGGTACCAGCTGGGTGATGATCTCTTCCACTGGGGGCCGATGCTTGGTCTGGCTGACTCCCACGAGCGAGCCATCCGTGCGTTTCAGCAAGCACTTGAGTTCGACGGCGATTACGCTCCGGCACTGGGACACCTGCTCGAGCTGTCAGCCCGGTACGGCGACACGGCGACGGTACGCTCGGTTGGAGCGCGCTACCTGGCGAGAGATTCCGTAGGGGCGCTCGCTGACTTTTACCGCTGGCGCATCGCTGTCTCGCTCGACGCCGCCACATCCTTAAAACAGATCCGAGATCGTTTCGACGATCTCGCGCTCGCGACGCTCGATCGGATCCTCACCAGAGCGCAGCTCGACGGCGCGGCGATTGAGGATGCTGAGCGAGCTGGAGAAGTCCTCAAGACACGCAGCACCGCGGGAGGGGACGTCCGTGCGGCGTATTTCAAGGCGCGACTGCTTGCGCTGAATGGTGGGCGTCCTGAGGAGGCCCGGGCACTACGCCGCGTGATTACGGAATTGCCGGTGCAGGAGGCAAGTGATGGCGCCGTCGATGTGCTGGAGGCGCTCTATTGGGATGGTGATAGCGCTGCTGCGGGTCAGTTCGTGGAGCAGCGTTTCAGGTCGGCTGACGCAGCCGGAAGCGATTTGGACCCGTTCTCACCGCTCTACTACGACATCTGCGCCGTCAATCTCGGGGAGGTGGGCACAGTTCCACAGGCCATCGCACAACTCCAGAAGGTCGAGGACTTCGCCGACAATACGCAAACCAGATTCATCGGTGTATGTGCGGCGATTCTCGATGCCCAGCTTGCGGTGAATAGGGGAAGGGCGGATGCATCAGCGGCGATCGCCCGCCTCGACTCCCTTGCGCGTCTGGGTCCCTCACGGCCTGCTTCGTGGATCACGACGGCGGCGCGGCTGACGGCTGCCCGCTTGTACGAAACGAGTGGCAGTATAGACGAGGCGCTGGCCGTCATCAGAAGCCGACCCTACGAGGAGGACGGGGTCATCGCCCTTTCGACTTCCCTGCGAGAGGAGGGTCGTCTGGCCGCACTCACCGGTGACCGCGACGGAGCGAT
>JBDHDY010000235.1:0-9895 GCA_039591275.1 Gemmatimonadota bacterium
GATCGTCCGGCTCGCTCGCCGGAGGCCGATGATGCTGCAAGCTCGTTTCTCGAACCCCTCCCCGAGGAGGGGCTAGGAGCATCACCGACACTCCGTACCCTCATTACTGACGGCCTCGAAGCCTCGGTCGCCTCGGCCGGCCCCAGGTGCTTTCACTTCGTGACCGGAGGCGCGACCCCGGCGGCGCTCGGAGCAGATTTGTTCGCCTCCGTCACCGATCAGGTCGCTTACGCGTGGGTGTCCTCACCACTGGCCGTTCAGCTCGAGCAGGTGGGCCTAACGTGGCTCAAGGACCTGTTCGGCCTTCCACCGGCATGGGGAGGGGTCATGACGACCGGCGCCACGATGGCGAATTTCGTGGGACTGGCAGCCGCGCGGCAGTGGTGGGGCGAGCGGCATGGCATCGACGTCGCAGAGGAAGGTACGGCAGGCCTGCCAAAGCCTCCGGTGTTCTCGAGTGGCTATCTCCACGCGAGCGCGATCAAAGCTCTCGGCATGCTCGGTATCGGCCGGTCTACAGCGCGGATCCTGAGTCGCGATACGGCCGGCCGTCTCGACGTTCGTTCGTTGGAGAGCGCGCTCGCCGGGCTCCGCGACGCACCTGCCATTATCATTGGCAACGCGGGAGAGGTGAACGCGGGAGGCTTCGACCCGATCGAAACCCTTGCCGATCTCGCCGAGCAATACGGTGCGTGGCTCCATGTGGATGGAGCGTTCGGCCTGTTTGCCCGAGTGAGTCCGGAGGTCGCCCATCTAGCGGGCGGCGTCGAGCGCGCGCATTCGGTGACCGTGGACGGTCACAAATGGCTGAACGTCCCCTATGATTGCGGCTTCGGTTTCGTCAGCGACCCGGCGCTGCAGGTCAGAACCTTCGCCAACACGGCAGCGTATCTCCCCGAGCCTGACGATCCGCAGCCCAACATGGGATGCGTGGGACCTGAAAACTCGCGTAGGGCCCGCTCCTTCGCGTGAAAACTCGCGTAGGGCCCGCTCCTTCGCGGTGTGGGCGACACTTCGTGCCTACGGCCGAAGCGGATATCGGGAGATGGTCGAGCGCCACCTGGGGCTCGCTCGGCGAATGGCGCAGCTCATCGATGAGGCGCCCGAGCTCGAGCGTCTAGCGGAGGTCCCTCTGAACATCGTCTGTTTCCGGTACAACCCGGGGGATCGCAGTGAGGAGCAGCTCGACGAGCTGAATCAACGGCTCGGTGACGCAATAATCGAGGACGGACGCTTCTACGCCGGCACGACAGAGTACGAGAACAAAGTTGCCCTCAGGCCCGCCATCGTGAACTGGCGAACGCGAGAGGGAGACATCGATCTGTTCGTGGACGTCGTAAGAGAGCTGGGAGCGCGAGTCGCCAGCTGATCGCCGGACAGTCACCACAGACCCCGAATCCCCTTCCACGCGCATCCCGGCTGGCAGTGTCTCCGTGTCCCAAAAACGCCCCTCGATGTCCCCGTAGCGCACTACCCGGCAGCCTTGGGACTTCCCATCTTGTTCGCGCCAATCCCGCCGTCGGCACGCTCGTCCCGGCCGACCGCGAATCATGCGCGGCAGGGAAACCACCGAGGAGCCAATATGCCACACGACGACCTCCGCAAGGACATGGATCAGCTGCGGAGCGCGCTGAATATCATCGAGTCAGGTACGTCGGTGAGTGCACCACCCGAGGAGGGCCTGCGGGATCTTGGACAGGCCGTGGACAACGTACGCAAAAGCGCATGGGCGGTGCTCACCGCGGAGCATTCCGGCGACTATCATGGCTTTCTAGCCAAGATTCGCGTCCGTCGAGCCATCGAGCTGTGCCAGGACGTCCTCACCGATCTGTACGCCGATACGATTACTCCGGATATGCCGGGGCTGGTCGTGTTGACCGCAACGCTGACGGAGCTGTCAGCGGCGTGCAAGGAGGTGAACGCATGAGTCAGCTGACCGAACTGGTGCACGAGCTCAAGGATGCGCTGCACGACATCGAAGCGACCCCTGATCACGAGCAGACACCCACGGTGGCTTTGGAAGACTTCAAGTCGACCATAGATAGCGCCCGCACCAACGTGCTGGCCATCCTCACGGCAGCTGACCCGGGTGATTACCACGGCTTCGTCAGGCAGTTCCGCCTGAGACGTGCGGCGCAGGGGTGTCAGAGCGTGTTGTCGGGTCTCGTTGATGGCACTGTTGACGCAGCAACGCCGGGACTGCCGGAACTGCAGGCAACGGTGGATGAGGCGCTGGAGCGCCTGGAACAGCTCGAGCCAAAAGCGTAGGGCCCTGATCTGCTTCGCGTCCACAGATCACCTGAGACTTTCACTGTTCATACAGGCTGGCTCGCTCAGTGACCTGTTGAAGGCTCACCTCCATCGCCGCCGGGTTCACCCCCGGCACCGAATCCCGCAAGCATGGCTACTAGCAGTACGCCCAGAAGCGCCCACGAGTGAAAGTTGTGGAGCCCGACCTCCCAGGGAGCAACCCGCGGCATACCGAACTCGGGGCCGGCCGCGGTGGTGCTCGCCGCCAGGATCGTGGGGACGAAGAAGGGAAAGAGGAAGGGATACGTGCATACCGTGATGTCCAGGATGTTGGCGCGCCGGTAGGCGTGGATTCCCAATGCTTCGCCTGCTTCTCGTGCAAACCGCCCAACGGTCAGAATTGCCACGGCTGAGTGCGTCGTCAGCAACACGGCCCCAGACACGGAGCCGAAGATCCACAGCTCCGCTCCGCGCGCCGTGCGCACGCCGCGCTTCGCGTATCTAACCACGCGATCCACGATGCCGGTCGCCTCTAGCCCTCCCACGAGGCCCATCAATAGGAAGGTAAAGACCGAGACACCCACGCCACGACCGACTCCTTCCACAATAAGCCCCCGGGCTGTGAAGTTTTCGGCGTCAATCCGGAGCAACTCGGTCGGCGCGATCAAACCGAGCACAAGCCCGAGGCCAGTAGCGCTCAAAATGCCAACGAATAACCCCTCGAGGAGGTGCCGCCGGGCGAGCAGCAGTCCGATGACGATCGTCGGCGCCAGCAACATGGGAAGGCCTCGGGGATCGCCCTGCAGATCACGAACGACATCGGTCGCTCTGTCCACGGGGATCGCGCCCGCAGAACCGCCAAACACCACGTACCCGACGAGCGCGATTGCCGCCGCCGGCATGGCATACTTGAGACGGCTGCGCACGACACCACCGATGTCCGCCCCCTGCGTCGTCGCCGAAGCAATGGTCGTGTCGGACACCGGTGAGATGTTGTCACCGAAAGTGGCCCCGCCCAAAATCGCACCGATGAGTACGACGGGATTGGCACCGAGCACTGCCCCGGCGGGATAGAGGAGCGGGGAACAGAGGAGAACCGTTCCGAGACTCGTACCCGTGGACGTCGAGACAACACAGCACACGAGAAAGGCCGCCGCGACAAAGCCTCGCCCTGAAACGCCCAATTCTCCCGCCAGCCACACCAATGCCTCGATGAATCCGCTGCCATTCATCAACGATCCGAGCACACCGGCCAGCAACCACGCCATTACCATGAGCATGACGATGGGCTGGCTCATGCTGCGAATGACCGTCTCCGAGTAGGCAGTTCTATCACGCGCCAGCATGAGTCCTGCGGCCAGCGCCGCAAGCAACACCGGCCAGAAGCCCCGTTCATCCGGCGCGCCGGAAAGGCCGAGCCATGCAACCCCTGCCAGAAATAGCACGAAGGGAGCAAGTGCTCCTCCAGCACCACCGTAGAACCGAAGCCTCACCACACCATCCCTCACGGCGGGCCCACCCTACCCTTCCCGTTCACCCGGCGGGCTGGCGGGCCGTCCCTGCCCTTCCGCCGTGCACAGTGGACTGGAGCACGCGCACACAAACGCTTGCCGCCGTCCTGAGGAGCCGTGCGCAGCACGGCGTCTCGAAGGGCGGCGTCCTGCTCGTGGCAGGAGGACCGTCCCTGCGCTTTCACCATACTGGGTGGCATGGCAGAACATCTGTCCGGCATAATCTCGGCTCTGCTGAGTCTCATTCGGTGCTCAAGGGAACCACGGTTACTTCGCTGTGGCGGAAGGTGCGTTTGCCGGTGCGGCTGATGCGAAAGATGGCTCCGCAGTTGGGATCGGGACACGCCAGGTCAACGTCCGTCGTCATCCAATCATTGCGATGGGTTTCCCGCTGTTTGGCGGGCAGCAAGGGGAGAAGCGCCGCAAGTGGGTAAATGGGAAATGTCTGGTTCGGCGGGAGCGCTAGATTCTCACCAGAGAGTTCGAAATAATCGCCGATCTCGTGATTGCACACCATCGTGCCGCGGCACTCCACCACCTCCACCCGAAGGTCGTAGAGCGTGAATTCATCTGAGTGTGTCACTCCATGAACTCCTTTCGCCAGCTTTACCGGTTGGATATGTTGCCGCCATATCGGCGAGACTCCCAAAAAGGGCAGACGGGTGAGCGTTGCGCAAGGATCGGGATGGAGAAGGGATGCAATGCTGGTGCGGGAGGACTTGGGGCTGAGGGCTTTGGGCTTGGGGCTTGGGAAGAAGGTGGCCGACAAGTGACACTTTTCCCCCCAAGCCCCACTGCCTAAGCCCTGGTCGGGGTGGGTGACTGGTGGGGAAGCCCTGCAACACATCCGCGGCCAATCCCTGCTGCTTCTCTAGAAGGCCCCGAGGAGAAACCATCGTTCAATGAAGAATGGAGAGGCTGTCACTCTCACTGACGACTACACCATCTCCCGCTTGATCGTGGGTGGTTGGCAACTCTCCGCTGGCCACCAAGAGGCGGCGCTACAGCGGGAAGATGTCTTCAGCGCGCTCGATCGAATGGTAGACGTCGGCCTCACGACCTTCGATTGCGCCGACATCTACACGGGTGTCGAGGAGCTCTTCGGCGCGTTCCTCGATCGCCGCCGGAAGCAGGTGCGGGCAACGGCGGCGCCGAAGATCCAAATTCACACCAAATTCGTGCCGGATCTGGATGCCCTTGCAGGCATCACCGAGCGCTACGTCCAACGAATCATCGATCGTTCCTTGATGCGGCTCGGCATCGAGCGGCTGGATCTGGTTCAGTTCGGCTGGTGGGATTACCGCATCCCTCGGTTCGTAGAGACCGCTCAGTGGCTCGCCAAGCTGCAGCGCGCCGGCAAGATTCGCCACCTCGGAGCCACCAATTTCGACGTACCGAGTCTGAGGCAGATAGTTGATGCCGGCGTCCGGATAGTCACACACCAGATACAGTACTCTGTGCTCGACCGTCGCCCGGAACACGGGATGGTCGATTACTGCCGCAGCCATGGCATCAAGTTACTCTGCTACGGCACGGTCGCAGGAGGGTTTCTCTCCGACAGATACCTCGGCCGTCCGGAGCCTCTGGCGCCACAAGCCAACCGCTCGCTCACGAAATACAAGCTCATTATCGACGAGTTCGGCGGGTGGGGCGCCCACCAAGAACTCCTCCGAGCTCTGCGAGCGATTGCCGATAAGCATGGCGTCGGCATCACAAGCATAGCAGTTCGATACGCGCTCGATCGACCCCAGGTGGCAGCCGCGATCGTGGGTGTTCACAATGCAGATCACCTGACGGCAAATCTCGCGACGTACGCGTTGCGCCTCGATCGGGATGACGTAGCTGCGATCCACCGCGTTACCGCAAAGGCGCAAGGGCCCACCGGGGACGTCTATGCTATGGAGCGCGTCCCCGGCGGACCCCATGCCCAAATCATGCGCTACAACCTGAATCAGGCTGCAGCAGACTGACGCCGATTACCCACCGCCTCTCGCCGACATCGGCTTTAGTGGTGGTACACGGCATTGAACAGCAGCTTAAACGTCGCGTACGCCTGCGCTCGGTTGTCGACGTTGAAGCCGAACAACACAATCCTCCCCTCACCGTGTCGGGCCTCGACGACGGCCGGTTTCCCCTGAATCATGTGTTCGCCGATGAGCCAGCCGCTCATCAGTAGTGAAGCGTTCTCGGGATACTGCGCCACCACCGTCGGCGACAAATTGCCGTCACTGGCATCTCCCACTTCCCTGTCGGCGCGCACCTCGAAGGCCCGTCCCCGGGAGAAGAACGCCATGCCTTCACTGGGCATCCCATATGCAATCGGGTGATCAGGGTCGTATTGCATCCGCAGGATCGATCCGGGAGAGTTGAAACTGTCCGCTGGAACATCGCGTAGCACATTCTCGATCGGGAGGTCGAACGCCTCAATGGCCAGGTCTGTAGAGTTGTTATTGCAGATCAAGATGCCGCCCTCTACAACGAATCGGACCAACTCGTCAACGCCCTGAGGCGTCATGCCGCCGACATAATTGGGAGGCATCGTACCGGCTCGGTGTCCGTCGACGATAGAGCTGGTACGGCGTCCGTCAACAGGTGATAGGGAAAGTCGTACCGGTCAAAGATCAGCGTGATCCAGCCGGCATCCATGTTCGCCTGCCACGATTTGTAGAGTGCGATGCGCGGCTGAGATAGGCGCTCTGCCTCGACGTTCGGCGAGGCACCACGCATCGATATCCCGGCGTCTGAGGCTATAGTGTTGACCGCCCGAGACCCAATGCTGCCGCTCCGTAGGAGAAAGGTGCCGCTCGGATACCTCACGCCACCAACCGTGAATGTAGAACGTGCGACGCTCACTACCCCACCTGCCGCAAGAATGCGGTTGACGGCCTTGTAGGCGTTGTTGTCGGTGTTGGCAAACACGTAAGACGACCCGCCACCGGTGGCGCTACCGGCTGGAGCGACCGCCTCCGTAATCCTGGTCTTGCTCACCTGGAGCGGCGCGCTCATCTCTCGCGCATCCACACCCATCTGCATCGGCAAGGTCCAACCGACTCCGTCATACGGGCGGAACGGCACGCCGTCCCACCGCACCGGACGCGCCAACCCCTGCCAAAGGTGCGAGTACTTCCGGAGGTCCGGGTACTTCTGTCGCTCGAAGATCGTCTTGACGAACCAGCCAAACGGCTGACTGGTAGGCACGATGTGGGACCCTGCAGGATACGAGACCCCGTTGTGGGCGAACTCTTCGTCCGCCGTGTACACCTCGACGCCGTTGCCAATCAGCCGGTTGAGCATGAGCACCGCGGCGTTGGGCGCCTCCTGGTCAGCGGACACGATCCAGCCATACGGCGGCTCCGCTGCGAACCGTTCGATTGCGTGCTTCCCCATTCGGTACTTGTTGTAGAGGAACTCGAAGCGATACTTCGCAGCCACGTCCATCACGGCCTTCGAGGCCGTCAGGTTATATGCCACCGCGTCACCCAAACGCCACCAACCACCTTCCCACGGACTGGGGTAGAACACTCCCACGGTCATATCGCGAAACGGCTCGGGAAAGTCGTCCACCGTATAGAAGCGGGGCGTCGCGTAGCGATACAATGCGGTTTCGGTCAGGATCGACGGGATGTTGTGGGTCTCGACAACCGGGCCGTCGACATACCCCGGATAGTAGACGTCGTAGGTGGTGCGAGAAATAGCGCCGGTCTGGCCCGCCTCATCCAAGGCATGGGCCATCGCCGACCCGATCAGGTTCTTCTGACGCAGGATGAGGGGATGCTTGTTCGGGTTGACCGGTTCCGCGCCCGGCGGAAGCCAGATGCGGGCGGGGAAAGGCCCCGTTTGATGCTGCTCGTAGAAGATCTCGGGAAACCACTCCAGACTCGTCAACCGGTTGATGTTCTGGGTCTCCACGAGATTGGCCATGAACGAGTCACGGTTATTGTCATGCCCGGCGTACTTGTGATACAACACCGGTAGCGGGCTCACCTCGTACGGAGTACCGACGTTCTTCATGTACCAGTCGGCCACCAGCGTCATGCCGTCCGGATTCATAAAGACGAGGACCAGGACCACGTTGTCCCTGATGAAGCTCGTCTTGCGGTCCTCGGCAGCGACGAGGTCATATGCAAGCCGAATGTGATGCAGCGGCGGCGCCACCTCGGTCGAGTGGATGCCCCCACTGATCCATACGATCACGCGACCCTCGTCCGCGAGTTGCCGAGCTTCATCATCCGATACGCCGCGCGCGAGGCTCAACCGACGGCTGATTTCCTTGTAGCGATCCAGATTACGCATGTTCTCGGCGGATGAGATCACCGCATACTTCATCCGGCGGCCCTCAGAGGTCGGACCGGCGTCGAAGATCTGCATCCTCTCAGTCTGGCCGGCCAGGGATTCCAGGTAGCCCATGGCCTCCTCGTAGGTGGCGAGGTGGAAGTCGGCCCCCGGTTCGTATCCCAGGTATTCCTCAGGAGGAGTGACCTGCGCGATGCCCGCCTGAGCGGAGAGCCCAACGAGCAAGCCGCTGGCGCATAAACACTGCGAGAGGTGACGTGGCAGTTTCAAGGCGACGTCTCCATTTCATGGTGGCGAAGGAAGCTGGGGACGAACGACTCGCTCCCCAACAATATTTCATAACCCAAATGGACCAGCCGTGGCCACCGCCAGCCGCCGCGCACCGCCCGCCTGTCGCTCCCAACCAAGACTTCTTTTGGGTCTGCGGGGCCCGCTCGATCCCTTCCCTTTCTATCCTCAGCTGCTATAATAAACCCATTGGTTTAGTGTTATTCGTCTATGACTCCCTCAAGCATCCAGCTCGACCGGACCTTTGCCGTGCTCGCCCATCCGACGCGACGCGCGATTCTAGCTCAACTCGCCCGACGCGGCCCCGCGTCAGTGACGGATCTCGCCGAGCCATTTGACGTATCCCTCATGGCCATCTCCAAGCATGTAGCAGTGCTTGAGAGGGCAGGGCTCGTCATCTGCCGCAGGGAAGGACGGGTTCAACGATGCACCCTGGACGCCCGACCGCTGGAGGGCGCTTCGGGCTGGATCGATGCGTATCGGCAGTTTTGGGAGCCACGGTCCACTCGGCGCGTGCGTCATCACGACGAACCGAGCGATCCGACCGAGAGAGCTTGAGCGACGGCACTACGGGTGACCGCCGACGCCCTCTTCCTCGGCAGGTTTTTGGAGGAGCGCTTCAGCGGAATGCGTTTCGTATCAGATCGTTCTGGGCCTGATGGATGAAGGGCGGCACCGGCTCCTCGGCAAGCTCACACAGCAGCATGGCCAGCCGGCATAGGGCAAGCTGAATCTGCTTCGTCTCTTCACGGGGCACGCCGGCGCTTTTGCCCACCATGGCACGAGCTGTGTCCTCCACATTCCGGAGGAGCTTACGAAACCGAAGCTCCGCGGTCTCCGGATCATCGAACAACCAGCCCGCGTGCACTTGCCGCATGTCAACGGTCTGGGAGTGCACCTGAGAGCCGTCGGCTTTCTTCTTCGGTTTTGCCCGTCGCGAGCCACCCTGTGCCTTGGGCCGTGCTCTGCGGCCCGCGGGTTCTGGTGTCGGCACGGCCTCGGGCTCCGGTTCAGGCTCCTCGGTCTCCAACACATCGGAGGGCATCGGTCCACCCTCTACGAACATCGAGACGGTCCAGTCGAATTCGTCAGCCAGCCGATCCAGGGCGCTCTTCGGAGGCGGCTCGGTTCCTTTCTCCCACTCGGCTATGGTGCCGAGGTCACGACCAAGCAGATCTGCCAGATCTTGCTGAGACCAGTTCATCGTGCTCCGCAGATCCTGCAATCGTCTTCCGATATTCGAGGCAACCACCCAGTCCACACTTTACTCCTGGCTGTAGGTGTCACGCATGAAAGCACCATCGTCTCGGCGAGCCGACGGGTGCCACCTGCGATTTCCATTGTCGGGCCGGACGATGGTCGGCTCGAGGTCGCGGCCTTGAACAACTCACTGGCCCCGGTAGACCACCGAAGAGTAAACTATTCGCCGCCAGTCTGTGGAAAAAGAGGGATTTCTCAGCTGAACTCGAATCCACGCCCTCGGGGCGATACCATTGGCTGGCCGATTGGACCGCGGCGCCAATCCAAACACGGGCCGTTATATTTGGGCTCCC
>JBDHDY010000236.1:0-5444 GCA_039591275.1 Gemmatimonadota bacterium
CGAGTGACCAAGCCGTTGTGACGAGCGCCATTACTGGAGAGGGAATCACAGACTTGCAGGAAGCGATATTTGCGCTCACCGAGCAGGAGGGCAAGGCATGACGACTCGGCGCGTCGTTGCAGTGGCGCTGTCGTTCTGGATGGTCCAGGCGATTGTCCCAAGCGGCACGAGCGCACAGGATACAACGGCGGTAGGGCTGGTGCCCCCCGGGTTCGGCACGCTACGGCAGGATGACGTCGCCGTTCGTTTGGACACCCCCAGCGTCAAGTTCCGGGTCCTGCCGATGAGCGATCCTGTAATCACGCTCCTGGCTCCGGACTCTTACCAACCGCTCCACAGACTTCGGGAGGCGCGTTCCGCCGACATTGCAGCGGCGGCCTTACGGATGGGCGTCGTGCAAGCGACAGTGTTTCTCGTGACGGCCTTCGGCGTCCAGGAACAGGCTCCGTTCGAGCCCGAGCAGCTCACGATAACGAGTCAAAACCGCATGTACCGACCCGTTGCGATTCTGCCTCTTTCGCCCTTGTGGAATCAACACAGGCTAACGCAGCGTGAGACGGCGACGGCCATCTTCGTCTTCGAGGGCGGGATCGACTTCTTCGAGGCACTTACGATGGAATACCTCGGCGTGATGTCGGACCAGTGGACGCAAAACCTGCCACGCCTCGAGAGCGAACGGGCGAGGGTGTCTGCCCGGGCCGCGCAGCAGCGACGGCCGCCGAACCAGATTTAACTGGCTCTAGGAGATTTGCGGCCCCTCGGTAAATCGCCGCGGACGCTGGCGAGCAGCTCCCGGGTGCGCTCGGTTGGAATAGAAGGTTCGGCAGAACGGGGGCCCCGGTGGAGGTCGATGGTCGTGTCAACATCTCTCGGCGTGCGCCCGCGCATCACGAATACCTGATGGACCAGCATCCCGACACAAAAAACAATTCCGAGCACAATGTGGGTGATCGCCATGAGGGAAAGTAGGAACTCGTGCGTGATGACCTGGAGCAGGTAGCCAGTCAAGACCAGCGGCGCCACCGTCAACGCCGCAAGGGCTCCGGAGGTTCGCCCGTGGAGAACCCCGTTCGCCCACTGCATCCAGAAGTGCCTAACTGAAACCGCGCCAACCACAAAGATGAAGATGGGAACCACGAGAATATGGGCCTTGAGAAACCACGGTTGCAGGGGATGATTGATGGCAGCCCAAGGATCGGAGGTCTGGACCAGATACTTGGCCCAGAAGAAGCCGATACCCGTGACACCTGCCAAGCTCGCGGTCCCCCAAACTGCCCACTTCTCGAGACGGTTCATCTGTTCCTCAACTCGGGTTGCGCTCGAAGGGCTGAATCACCTGATGCAGAGCGAGAATCCTGCGAGACGCCTCGGTGATGGCGCGCGACGTCAAAGTGGCGCCCGTGATGCCGACGATGGCGCCCTTCAGCGAGAGCGCATTGCTCAGACTGCGGTCCGTGAACTGGCGCAGCCAGCCACCCGGAGGCCGGTACTCCGGTGGCTCGCTGAAACGTAGAACCTCGATGTGTTGTATCCGGTGCCCGGGAGAGACGGCAATCAAGAGAACCTCAGGGAGCGTGCGCACCCGGTGAGCTTCGAAGTACCCAACGCCGACGACGCTATCGCCAGCGGTGGCCACGTAATAGGGCAGGACTCGCTCCGTGATGTCTACGCCGGGACCCGCGAGCTCCCGAGCCTGTGCGATTTCGGTCTCGGACAGGAACGCCGTGCGACGCTCTATGGTGGCCGGCGCAGGGAACGCAATTTGTAGCGCTTCCTGCTGCGTCAAAGTGCGTTGTGCTGAGAGGGGCGATGCAGAGCCGGCCACAGCGATGACTGCCACAACGCCGAGCCCCCGGCGGGCGACAGTTCCAAAGCCGCACGGGATGTCGACTATTCTGCGCATGCGCTGCTCGTCAGCCCTCATCGCTCGATATCCTAGAAGAGGTAACCCACCGCGGCGTTGATCTGGTTAACGCCTGTCTGCGCCTTGTTCCGGTGAAGTTGGTAGTCCGCTTTGAACACGACCCTGGGTATCGGCTTCCAGGCCGCGCCGAACGAAATGATCTCCCGATCGTTCGCCGGGTCCGCTGAGTAGCCGGCAGGAACTTCTTCCTGCGTGTTGAGAGCCTCATACCGGGCGTAGGGAATCAACTGGTGCTCGGTGCGCGCCATGCGGAGGATGTCGTACCCGGCTTGCACGTACCAGCCCATGAGACGCTCACCGATGGACTCGCCTCCTATCAGGCCGCGGGCAACGTTGACCTCCGCAGCTTGGTCCACAGTGGCCAACGCGAAGAGACCGCGGACGTCGAAGCCGTACGCTTTGTACTGCAGGTGACCTTCGGTGATCAGCGTACGGGCCCCCAGCCGCCGGACAGGATCGGACGGCAGAGATGCCCCCTGCCCAGAGTTGCCGAGGTACGCCGAACCGCCGACCGTGAGGCCCTGCATGCCGACGTAATCGATTCGGACGACGCCGGCAAAATCCTCAGCCGTTGCTTTGGACCCCTTCTGGCGGCCACCTCGCAGACCGGACGCACTGAATCCCTGCGCATTCGATGGGCCGCCGCCAATGGCGGAGAGCCCGGTGAGCAGATAGGCCCGGTACGCCAGGCCGCCCACCTCACCGAAGATCCCGATGCCGTTCTCCCGCCACGTGGACGGTATGATCTGGCGCTCGGTTTCGGGTCTCTCTGTTCCCAGGAATGTCGGTGGCTCGTGAAGTTCGTTGATGAACCCCATCGGGGCGAGGAGAAGGCCAGCGCGCATTCCAAACTGCTCGGCGAAGCGGTAATCGAGGTATGCGAACTCGAGCGATACCGACCCCGCTTGACCGGTGGAGGAGTGTTCGACTTCGATCTCCGAGTTGAACAGAATGCGATCGTTGAACTTGTACCCGACGTAGACGATGCCACGCAGGAAGTCCAACTGATCAGCCCGACCGGAGATGGTCCCGTCCTGTCGCTCGGTGGCGGCGTTTTCGTACAACAGTTCTCCGTAACCGCCTACCGATACGCCGTGTTGGACCCGGTAGACCTTCGACGCAGCAGGTCCGAATCCCAACGTGCTTTGGTCCGCTTGTGCCACGACATCCTGCCCCAACTTGAGAGCTTCGATGTCCCTGGTCAGTGCATCGATCTGAAGGCGGAGCGCTGCCACATCCAAACTGTCGCGCGCGGCCAAAGCGTTCTGCAGCGCCCGCACCTGCTGCTCCAGGCGGTCTAGCCGCTGGCGCGTTTGTTCATCTTGGGCGCGCAGCGGCTGCGGTGCGAGAACGAACATCCCCGCCAGCACGGCCACGGCCGTCAGGCTTCTATGTCTCATGGTCACAATGCCTCATGGATTGCCAGATATGTGGGTGGAAATGTGGACCCGGGACTGGCCGGCGAGCACAGCGGACATGGCACTATTCCACCGGAGCGACAGCGAATCAGTGTGATCGCGCACAACGAGAACGCCGATCTCCGGCATAGTGTCTGCCCACGCAGCCCCTTCATCAGGGCCCATGGTGAAAAGGGCTGTAGCGAGAAGATCGGCGACGAAGGGGTCCCGCGCGACGACGGTGACAGAGCCCCAGGAAGTAACGGGAGCACCAGTCCGAGGATCGAGCACGTGGCCCATCCGTTGTCCGCCGACAAGGACAAAGCGCTCCGACGCAGAGGTTGTGGCTGCCGATTGATCTCGCAGAGTAAGCCGGACGGCAGCCTCCCGTCGTGCCGAGGGGTCGGCCACCCCAACGGGCCAACCCCTCTCTCCGGGCGGCCGGCCCATGGCTAGCACTTGGCCTCCGAAGTCGACAAAGGCCAGCTCGATTCCCTCGGTCTGGAGTGTTCGCTCCACGTTGCGCAGGGCCAAGCCTTTGCCAAACCCGCCAGCATCGATCCAGCTGGAGGCTGAGGGTCTGGCCAGGGTACCGGCGGAAGGATCAAACCGGAAGCGGCGAAGTCCCGCGGCCGCGCGGGCGTTCGTGAGTTCCTCATGCGAGGGACGGCGTCCAGCACCTCGTAGGTCCCAGACATCGACCAGGGCGCCGATGCCGGGATCGAAGGCGCCCTCGGTCCACGAGGTCCATCGCAGGGCGGCCACAAGGATGTTCAGGAGTTCGTCCGATAGGGCGACTGGATGATCGGGGGCGGCGTTGTTGAGGCGGCTGAGTTCGCTCTCGGGTCGCCAGCTGCTCAATATGGCGTCCAGGCGTCGGACTTCTACAAAGCTGGCCTGTATAGCACGGATGCCGTGCGCGCGGCTTCTGGCGGCCACGGCGACCCGTAGGCGGGTCCCCATGACAGCCGTCTCTCGCTCCACCCAGTGGGGTTGCGTCGGCGTTGGTGCGGAGACGACCCCGGTCACCGCCACCAATCCCAGCGCCATCAGCCTTGGATTCCTCACGTGCACACCCATCGACCCCAAATGCGCCCACCACCTAATCCCAATGCCGACATGGCGGGCGGGACTGTTTCGCATTTATATACGAGTTGACCGATACGAGTTCGGCTCTAGTTGCAAATGATAATCATTTTCAACTAACAACACCAAATTTAATTTCCCCCCTTTTCCTCTGTCAAGCGGGAGGCCAGTGAGGCCATGGTACTGCGACCACTGAGGCAGCTTTCGCTCCCCACGACCTCAGGGAAGGTCTTCGACGAGTGGCTGGGCAACATCGAGGAGCGGTTGAGCGACCCATCCTGTGACCGGTATCGACTTTGCCGGGACGTTCTCTGTGAGGTCTACTACCCCAGCCTGGGAGACTATGACGAGATCTTGAATGACCCTGCAACGTCGGTGGGTGCCAAAGCGGCTCTGTTAGCGCTGGATCCCCACAACATTACGCTCGAGCCAGAGTACTATCATGAGATCGACCCGGAGCGCTACGAACGTGTCAAACCACTGCTGTGGCTCTGGCAGAGCTTCGATCGCTCCCCGCTCGGAGGTGGAAACATCGACGTTGGGGTCCGGCTCCGCAGGCTGCTGGCGAGGCACATCTTCAGGCGGTGCGGCGAGAACTTCAAGTGCTTCCAGTTCGTCGAGTTCTCGTTCGGGTACAACTTGGAAGTGGGGGATGACGTGGTCGTGCATCGCCATGTGCTCCTGGACGACCGCGGGGGGATCGTGCTTGGCGACCGCGTATCAGTCGCGGACTACGCCAACGTCTACAGCCATACCCATAGCATCACAAACCAAGTGGACGTGACTGACGCAGTTACCACTCTGGAAGATGGCGTCCGCGTCACGTATCACGCGACTGTGCTGGCCGGTGTCAACGTAGGCGCGGAGGCAATGGTTGGTGCGGGAGCGGTCGCCACCCGGGACGTCCGGCCCTACCACGTCAACCTAGGCATCCCAGCCAAGTCCGTGCGCGTCAAGCCCAATGCTCCCCAGGGTGCCCTGGAGGACACGCTCGAGGCAGCTCACAAGCGGGAGCTCAAGGCAACGTGATGCCTACA
>JBDHDY010000237.1:0-5439 GCA_039591275.1 Gemmatimonadota bacterium
CTGTACTTTGCGCCCACCCCGGGCGGTTCGGGTCTTGCAGAAATCCTCTCGGCGGCGGTGATGTCGATCTATGTGCCGCGTGAGCTGACGCCGTCCTACATCCTGCTTTGGCGCCTGATGCTCAGTTATCTGACGGTGGGGTTCGGATCGGTGGTGTTCTGGCATTGGCTAAAGGGAACGGAGGAGCGTGAGAATGGCTCCGAATCGGAGCTGGGGTCGTTCTCCTGACGGGGGGCAATGGAAGTTGTTGCCGTGGTGAGATTTGCACGCGGATGCCCGGAGAATTGTTGGTTGCACCGTCCGAGGGCCTCGCATAATTTGTAATGCTTGCGGCGGGACAACCGGAGACATATGTCGTACCTGGAGATCGACGGCAAACGGCACAATATCCCCGATGGAGAGACGGTGATCGGGAGCGATGCGTCGAGTTTCATCGCCCTCGGCGGTCCCGGTGTCGTCCCACGCCACATTCTGATCCAGCGGTCCGGAGATGGCCAAGTCGCTGTGCGGCGGGCAGTTGAGGATGCGGAGGTCCTCATCAACGGAGTGCAGCTCGGGCCCCAACCCACGCCGCTCCTGCACGGGGACAAGATTGAATTAGGCGGTCAAGAGCTCCTGTACGTGGATGAGCAGCGAGGCGGGAGCACGCAATTCGTGAGCGCCGAGGACCTCGCCAAGATGGCGCCGGGCAGCCAGCGGAAGGGTCAGCAGAAGGCCACGGCGGCGACCGGTGGTCGGATGGTGAGTCTCACCGACGGGCGGGAGTACACGGTATCCGGACTAACACTCGTCATTGGCCGGGACGCCACCTGCGATGTGGTGATCGTGGGGGAGGCTGTGTCGCGTCGACACGCCGAAATCATGGCCACACCAAAGGGCTATATCGTGGTAGACGCGAGCACCAATGGCACGTTTGTGAACGGGAAGCGAATAGCCGAACGACAATTACTGGCCCGGGCCGATGTCTTGCGAATCGGGAATCATGAATTCCGATTTTATGCCGATGTGGCCCCCGCCCCGCCTCCGGTGGAGGCCGCGCCTTCCAAGCCACGCAGGGCAGCTCCGGCGGGTGCGGAGTATCGGTTGGGAGATACGCTACACGGGATTCCCGTGGGTCCGCCTCCAGCTCGAGGCGCGGCGCCAGAAGCTCCGGCCCCCGCCCCCGGGAAGCCGCAGTCCGAGGTGGTCTTGGGGACGCTGATGGTGAGAAACGGGCCGCTGAAGGGGCAGAGCTTCCCTATCCGCGTCCCGGTGGTCAACATCGGACGAGCGGATTACAACGACATAGTGTTACAGGATCCTAGCGTTTCCTCGGCGCATGCGAAAATCCAGCGGCGTGAGGGAATCTGGGTCCTCATCGATATAGGGTCGACGAACGGAACGTTCGTCGACGATGAACGGATCTCAGGCGAGGTCCCGCTGGCCCCTGGGGCGGTAATCCGCTTTGGCGACCTTGCCGTCGTCTTTGATTCGCGTGACACGGCAGACGGACAGGGCGCGCGCGGCACCGAGCAAAGGCACGCGCTCAGGGTGCCCCCGGCTCCGGGTCGCGGACAGCAAGGCCCACCCGGCGCCGGAAAGCCAGCCGAGCAGCCAGATGGCGCGGATGACCGTCAAGGTTGGCGGATTTGGCCGTTCAAATGAGATCCGGTTCAAGACCCCGTATGGATTTCGCTTCCACGGCATAGCACTGAACTTGACTACTCAGGTCACGTACACCTGCGCGGGCAGGACAGACGTCGGGATCATCCGGTCGGGGAACGAGGACAATTACCTGATGGTCCCCGACCGCGGTGTGTTCATCGTAGCCGACGGCATGGGTGGACACGCAGCTGGTGAAGTCGCCAGCGAAATGGCCGTGCGTATCATTGCTCGAGAGCTCGGCGCTAACAAAGGCGTGAGTGACGCGGAGGCTGCGGAGCGGATGCGCAACGCCATTATCGAGGCCAACTCGGCGATCTTCCAGCGCACTCTCAACGAACACGACAAACGTGGGATGGGAACCACCGCCACGGCGATGGTGATTATTGGCTCCCACTACCTCATCGGACAAGTCGGTGACAGTCGGGCGTACCTGTTGCGCGACGGTGACTTCGTGCAGCTCACCAAGGACCACTCGTACGTTCAGGAACAGGTCGACGCTGGATATCTGAGTCCGGAAGAGGCGCGAACCCATCCGTACAGCAATGTCATCACTCGATGTGTCGGCGCGAACGTGGATGTCTCACCGGACGTCTATGCTGGTGTGTTGCGACCGAACGATTTGTATTTGCTGGCCTCGGATGGCCTGACGGGGATGATTGAGGATGGTGATCTTCATGCCATACTGTTCACCGGCAAAGATCCGCAGGATCTCGTGGGAGAGCTCATCGACGAGGCCAATCGTCGGGGTGGACTCGACAACATTACGGCTATCCTGATTCGAGTGGACCACGTGGATGGAGTTCCAGGCAGCGTAGCCGATCGCGCTCCGGAGGGTGGGTGAACCAGGGACCGAACCCTGAGGCGGTAGGACGTGTCGCGGCCGAGCATCTGGGGCCGCTTCTTTATGCCCTCGAAGTGTGCGCCAAGGCTATGGAGCGGGCAGGGCGTGATGACGATGTGAAGTATTACCGGGCGTTAGCGAGGAGTCTGGCTGAGGCGGGAGGTGGGGAAACAAACAGTGAGAATTGAGAAGAAGGCAGGAGGGGCAGTTGGGGCAGACCGGGCAGAAGAGTGTGCCCTCCGTTCCCGCTGCCCCTCCTGCCCCTCCTGCCCCTTCTCACCTCACCTCTCCTTTCACCTCACCGACAGTCTACCCGCAGCCAAGTCCTCTTCAATCTCCGCTTTGGTTTTCGCAATCAGATGCAGTAGTCTCTCCCGATCGATCTCCCGCGGCTCAGCTGCAAACACCCGGAGGTGACGGGCGCTGGCGTGGAGGTTCTCGGCGACGCCGTGAATGCCAAGGCGACCCGCCCCGTCCCGGCCCACTCCGAACGCCTCTACCGTTCCGTTGCGGGTGAGGAGAGGAAGATCGACTTCGAGCATCCTGGCCTTGCCGGGGTAGTCGAGCAGCACGTCGCCCGGACCGAGGTCGAGCTCCTCGGCCAGCTGATTTTCCACCTGTTCGGTGAGATCTGGATGGTCAGCGATCCAGTCCCCCGCGCCCTCAGGCACTTCACGTCCCCGAACCTCGAGAATGCGCTTGTACAGCTCCCGACGTTGGAGGCGCTGTGCTATTGGCGCGTCGGAAAGATCCCGTAGTCTCACCATCAAGGCCTCGTCGGTGGTTTGGGCGATCCAATCCGCTGTTACGGCGCTCCGGGCGACAGCGGTGCGCACCAGCCGCTTGAACATAGCGGTGGCGCTCCTCACTGCGTGGTGCCAATACACGTTGCGGTACATCTCGTAGCGGGCAAAAAGTAATGATTCGAGCGCGCTCACTCCCTTCTCCCGTACACCGACCAAGCGACTGCCATCGCCGTGGGTGATTACGGTGAGGGAGTGGAGCAGTCGATCCACGTCCACCGTTCCATAGGGTACACCACACATCCTCGCGTCTCGGGTGAGGTACTCGATCTTGTCCAAATCGAGGGAGCCGGAGATGAGACCCCTGAGGGGGCTGTCTCCCCGTCCGGCTATGAGATGCGAGAGTCTCGCGGGGAGTTCGGCGATGCCCGTGCGTGTCAGCGCCTCCCGGAGTTGCGGGTGCCGAAAGTGCGTCTGCGCGAGATCCTCATGGGATGGTAGTCCGGCCTCCTCCAACGCGTGCGAGAAGGGATAGTGACCGATGTCGTGGAGTAGTGCGGCGAGGCGGACCACCACCAGCTCGTCCTGCGGTATGTCGCTCAGCTCGCCTCGGTCGCCCAGGATGCCCATCGCGCGACGCGCGAGGTGATACGCACCGAGTGCGTGTTCAAAGCGGGTATGGGTGGCGCCTGGGTACACGAGGAAGCCATGGCCGAGCTGCCTGATATAGCGAAGGCGTTGGAAGGGCTCGGTATCGAGCACCTCCAGCGCTTCAGCGTCCACCTCAATATTGTTCCACAGCGGATCGCGGATGACCTTGAATGTTTTCCGGACCGCCATGTCGCGATCAGGTAGACGGACCGGCCTGGTGCGCTACTTCGGGGGCGGGGTCCTCCGTCGAGCCCGATGACAAGGCAGCGGTCTTTTCGTCTTCGGGCAGCCGGCGCAGAACCGTACTCCTGACGACGAAAGCGGCTATGAGCACAGCCGCAAACGAGCAGACTACGACCGGCCCGGTCGGGAGGTCGCTTTGAAAGGAGACGACGAGGCCAAGCACAGTGGCGGTTATCCCGGCTGACCAGGCGATGGCGAGCAGCAACCCTGCTCTGACCGTGAAGAGGAAGGCGATGACTGCCGGAATCACCAGAAAACTGAACACCAGCAGGACGCCGGCGATGGCCACCGACGAGGTAACCACTATGCCAAACAGGGTGTAGAAGACGAAGTCCCACCCCGCAACCGACCATCCTTTTTGTTTCGCTGTCGCCGGGTCCATGGAGATTGTGAGAAAGCGCTTTCGCAGGAACCAATGGGCAATACCGACGGTGGCGCAGATCGCGGCCGTCCTCCAGATCTGGGGCCAGGTGACCCACAGCAGACTTCCCGTGAGAAGTTCCTCGACGTGCTCGGCACCGCGCGGTGCCTGGGCGGCAAGGAGGATGGTGCCGGCCGAGGCCACCACATAGACGATCCCGATGATGGCTTCCTGGGGTACGTGCTTGTGCTCCATCCGGCTGATACTAAACAACGCCGCCGCGATCAGGGTTGCCGCAAGCCCGATGAGGTAGCCGGCGTCATCGGTAGGGAGCCCCGTCAATGCACCCAGTCTGTGGCTGATGCCGAGGTTTGCAGCCGCCCACCCCATGGCCGCTACCTGGGCGAGGGCGAGGTCCACGAAGATGACTCCCCGAGCGATGATGTGAATGCCGAGGTATCCGAGGATTCCCGCAAGGATGAGCGAGGCCACCAAGGCCGGCAGCATCAGATCCAGCATTCTACCCGTGGTCCGTGATATGAATACTCATGTTGTAAGTGACGTGTCTCGCAACTGCAACCCCCGAGTATGATGAAACCGTTTGCCGCCGCTGTCGTTTAGGGATGGCGGACGTTGGCATTTCGAAACGCCTCAGCCAGCTGAGTCACCCATACATCGACGAGGGGGAAATATTCGTCGATACCCTCCACGCCACTGACATGCTCGGGAACGATCAGTGCGGAAACCCCGGCGCGGGCTGCGACCCGCTCTACTTGGCTGCGGCTGAAATAGTTGGCGGCGAACAGGACCGGTATCCTCTCGTCCCGAATGAAGTCGATCACTTCGCGGACATGTCCCGGGGTCGGGGGGATTCCCGGCTTCGGCTCAACGTACATGGAGCACTCGACACGGAAGCGGGCACTGAAGTAAGCCCAGTTCTTGTGATAGCACACCAT
>JBDHDY010000238.1:0-5437 GCA_039591275.1 Gemmatimonadota bacterium
CCGACGATCTCCAAACCTCACAGACTGGCACCACTGCCAAGACTAAGAAAGTGCCTAAAGACCAAGAGTGGTATTGGACTAAGCAGTGGCAAAAGTGGGAACGGCAAGCAGAAGAGGATATCGTCGCAGGCAGAGTGAAAGGCTTTGATACTGTCGAGGATTTGATTGCTGATTTGAATTCATGAAGCTGTTTCGCACTGCTCGATTTAGAAGTCTCTACAAGAAACTTCCCCCACCACTGAAAAAGAAAACTGACCGCAAGCTCAAATACTTAGCTAAGAATTTACGTCATCCGTCACTGAGAGCGAAGAAGATGACCAATCGGCCTGATATTTGGGAAGCCGCAGTTGATTACCATAATCGCTTGACCTTCAAAATAGTGGGCAACAAGATCATCCTCAGAGTAGTTGGCCCCCATGATGTTTTGAGGAAGCCATGACAACCTGGCTGCGGAAAAGGGGGTGAGTATAGAACCCTATCAAGTACAGATACTAGCTTTGCTGGCTGCCCCGCTGGTGGGTGCTTTAGCGGTGTTCTTCTTGTCAAAGCACTAACCTCTTCGGGCTCCTCATAGGTTCAACCGGCGAGCCACCGCTTCTAGCTCGTCGTCAGTGATCCCCAGATACCGCTTTGTATAAGCGAGGCTTGAGTGATTGAGCTTGTGCATGATCAGGGCCAGGTCCACGCCCTGCATCCGTGCATGATAGCCCCAGGTCTTTCTCAGCGTGTGCGTGCCGTAGTTGCCGGTAAGTCCCACGTCCCGACAAATCGAGGAGATGAACTTCCAGGCCTGACCCCGCTTGATGGGCTCAGCATGGGTAGGGTGTTGGGTGCTGAAAAAGACAAACCGCTCCAGGTCAGCAACAATCCCCGGATAGGATTGCAGATACTCGCCGAGCGCCCCTCGAATGCTATCGTTGATGACCACCTCGTGGCGCTTCCCGCGCTTACGTTCTCGGATCCAGAAGCGCTGTTTGGTCTTGCCATTCTCGTCGATGAAGTGGCCGATCTTCAGTGGAAGCAGGTCGGAGATGCGAAGTGCGGTGTTGATGCCTACCACAAAAAGCAACAGATCACGATAGCGATCCTGACCGCGGAGAAGGTTTTTGATTTGTGCGATCTTTTTGGTGGAGCGGATGGGTTCAACAAAGTTCATCTGAGCCGGTGGAATTGCAGCGACTTTTTCGGGTCATGACTGGTGACCACATTTGCCGCAGGTATGTAATATGTCCACCGAGAACACGGTAGCAGATTGGCCAGTCAAATTCAAGAGCCGATCTATCCGTCCAATTCGGCGTGAGTAAACACGTGGGAGATTATGATTGTTCGTCAATCGGTAGCGATGGTATTTGCAGCCTTCGGGGATTAGTTGCGACAGTCGTTCTCGCCAGATACGATACAACGCGGAGTTGGACAGCATGGCATAACACCCTTGATTTGCGTCTATCTTCGAGGTGAACCATAAATGGGAAGTTATGCTGTGCACCTACTGATTTGCGGAGGGGCGCATGGTCCTACCAACAGTGCTTGATCCCAATCCGCTCCGCCACTCAGACCTGGACCGTCTGCGGCAGGCGCTGCACCCGGGGCCTGTGCTGATCCTGACACACCACAACCCAGACCCTGATGCTCTGTCTTCCGGTGATGCCCTCGCCTTTCTGCTGGAACAAACATGGGGCATAACGAGCCGAAAAGCATACAGCGGCCTTGTGGAGCGCGCGGAGAATGTGGCCGTGCTGAAGCACCTGACTCCCGGCTGGAGGACCATCGCCTCCTTCGACGAGGTCGCAGATTACGGCAGCCTGTCCATCGTCGATACGCAGCCGGGAGCCACCAACAACATTCTGCCAACAAGTGTAATCCCGGATGCCGTCTTTGATCACCATCTGGCGGTTGACTCGGAGTGGGTGAAGCAGGTTGCCTACGTCGACCTGCGGCCTGAAGTGGGAGCCGCCGCCACCCTGCTCTTCCAGCACCTCGAGGTCGCGGGTGTCGAGATACCAGCCCGGCTGGCAACGGCGCTCTTCTACGGCATCAAGACAGACACCAGCGGCCTCGCGCGTGATGTCTTTTCAGACGATGAGAGAGCCTACCTGGCCCTGCGCGACCGAATTGATGCTTCCGCGCTGGTGGAAGTCGAGTATGCGAAGCGACCGGCAGTCTACTTCAGAGAGTTAGCCCGTGGGTTGTCAATGGCGCGCGTGCATGGCAGTGTCGTCGTAGCCAACTTGGGAGAGATCCACTGGCCTGATTTCACAGCGGAACTGGCGGATCAACTGATCCGCCTAGTGGGCGCACGAGCCGTACTGTGTCTGGGACACCATCAAGGAGTTATTTATCTGTCAGTCAGAACTCTCCCTCTCGACAAGCACGCCTGGCGTCTGCTGCGGAAGGTTATTGCGGGCCTGGGGCAGGGAGGCGGTCATCGTGTGATTGCTGGAGGCCAAATCGTGCTGGAAGAACGAGACGCCAGCGCGGTTGAGGCCGAACTTATCACCCGCTTTCTCGCTGCAATGGGAGAGGACACAACGCCGGGCTTGAAGCTCACTGAGGAGTAGGACTTGCCCACTGAGTTAAGTTGCTGATTCTAGTAAGAACCAGTAGCCTACTCCTTGCCTGTTCCTTCGATAGCCTTTTCGACCACATCGCGTGGGAGTGCCGCAGCGGACTTGAGTGCCTTGCGCACACTCGAACCAGCCTCAGAGCCAACGGCATCCGCCGCGTGTACAGCGCCAACCACTGCTTCCTCGACAGCCTCTGTAGTGCTGACCCCAATAGAGCCAGCCGCGTCCATAGCACCTTCCACCGCCGCGACGGCGGCACTCCCCACGTCTCCTCCGATTTGAGCTACTCCGGCCACCGCACCGCGAGCGGCCTTCCCCACAGCGGTCACGGCATCGCCGCCTACGTCAGACACTCCACCAATCGCTGCTCTGATTACGTTGGAGCTTGCGTCTACTGCAGAAACCCCGACTTCACCAGCGCCGGTGGTGGCCCCGGTCGCGATGTCAGTCACGGCATCTAGCGTGGCAGTCGTGATCTCACCGGCATCTTTGAGAGTCCCGACGACCTGGTTCTTCACGGCACCGCGCAAGGCAGCCAGTACATCATCTGCCCCCTCGATGGCGGCGACAACCGCCTCTTTGGCCTGCGTTATCAGGTTCGCTGCCATAATCCACTCTCCTTTTTTCCTCAATGGAGCTACCCAGTGGGCAAGCTGTCGGCCAGACTGAGAAAGCGGATGCATCCTCACCCTGGCAATCCACTTGACCCTATCATACGTGCAATTGGCTACGCTGCAAAGCCAATTGCGAATGTGTCGAAGTATGAGACTGGAGAGCGCCAGTGGCGAGCGTCCTCACAGCGAACATGTCCGGTAGCTAGGGCCCGAAACTAGCAGCCGGACACCTTTCAGTTTTACCGCCACGTGCTGGGCCAGAGAGCAAATTTCCACTACAATGAGCTTTCACCTGCCGACTTACCCACCGAACTCCTCGTCGTGCCTTCGTCCTTCTATGTTTCGAAAGGGGCGACCTATGCAGATCGCAGTATCGGGCTCCAGGGCCCGGCGTAGCCACGAGGCTATCGCCAATGTGGTGATGACCTCGAGAAGGCACTAAACAGGAGGTGTCACATGCCCAAGTATCTTTTCCACGGATCGTACACGCATGAAGGACTGAAAGGGCTCCTGCGGGAGGGAGGCTCTAAACGACGGGAGGCGGCCAAACAGGTATTAGGGAGCGTGGGGGGAAGCCTCTTAGCGTACTATTTTGCCTATGGCGGCGACGACTTTTACGCAATTGCCGACATGCCGGACAATGTAAGCGCCACTGCCGCCTCGCTAGTCGTCAACGCCAGTGGGACCATCAACGTCAAGATTGTTGTTCTTCTCACTCCTGAGGAGGTTGATCAGGCGGTCAACATGACTGTCGAATTTCGGCCACCTGGAGAGTTAGTGGTGCCGTAACCGAGCGTGCAACAGCGCTCTGCTTTGCGGTACGCATGACACAATGACATAAGAGATGCTGTCCAGCCTCGGCCTGTACCCGACCTGGAACTCACGAGCAGATCTGGTGAGTTCCAGGCTTATTCTTTAGGATCTGAACATTTTCTGATCAAAGTGTGAAACGAGAGACCAGACGCGACCAAAAGGTGTCCGGCTGCCGGATACAGGTCAGCGAACAGGTCGTCAGTGTAGATGCTCCCCAGTTCATCACGCATTTGCATGTAGACGTTCCCTTTGCGAAATGCGGCACGCGCTGCTGCTGTGGTTGCTTCGGGAACCGGCGGGATAGGCTGCGCTTTCATGGATATGGGACACCTCTGTCTGCTGGAATTTTCTCAGCATTATATGCCCATCTGACCCTTTTGGGGGTTCGCCAACAGTTGCTCATGAGCTTCCGCTCACCAACCGGGATGAAAATGGGTAGACTGGAGATCAGATACCGCAGAGGTCGTTTTGATAATTGGTAGGGCAGACTCCGACCAACAGTTGGACCCCGAACCTCAGGCGCACCAAGCGATGTCGCCTCCGATTAGGAGAGCACGTGAGGAAGATTACCTCGAAGGCGAGGTTCACGGTATCACCTTCATTCTATCTATGTGAGAACGGAAGCGATCTGATGGAACCATTACTTGAGCACTGTGCAGGGCTGGACGTTCACAAAAAGACCGTGGTGGCATGTTGCATCACACTGAAGGAGAGTGGTGGTTGGCGAGCGGATACGCGTACCTTTGAAACGACTACAGGCAGTCTATTGATGCTGGCCGACTGGCTGCGGGCCAGTGGCGTCACTCACGTAGCAATGGAAAGCACCGGAGTGTACTGGAAACCAATCTTCAACATCTTGGAGGCTGACTTTGATGTCATGTTGGTGAATGCCCGTCACATCAAGCAGGTGCCGGGCCGCAAGACAGACGTCAAAGACGCCGAGTGGATTGCACAGCTCTTGCAACATGGCCTGCTTAAGCCCAGCTACATTCCTGAAGCGCCCCAGCGAGCGCTACGTGACCTGGCTCGGTATCGCACCAAGCTCATTCAAAACCGCAGTAGCGAAATCAACCGGGTCCAGAAGGTTTTAGAAGACGCGAACATCAAACTGGGCTCGGTAGTAAGTGACATCATGGGTGTATCGGCGCGGGAGATGCTGGCTGGTCTCGTTTCCGGGAGGAACAATCCAGAGTCCCTGGCACAGTTGGCTCGAGGCCGCATGCGCTCCAAGATAGCCGAATTGGAGCAGGCCTTGACCGGATATGTCCAGGATCATCATCGTCTAATGCTCAGCTTGCATCTTGAGCACATTGATGACTTGAGTGCCAAGATCACACGTCTCGAAGAGGAAATTGACCGCGCTATCGCCCCTTTGGATGAAGGTTCAAGCGTTGCTCACCTCGCCACCATTCCCGGCATCAGTGCACACACCGCGCATGTCATCAT
>JBDHDY010000239.1:0-5429 GCA_039591275.1 Gemmatimonadota bacterium
TACAGCAGACTGATATCCGTACGAGTACCGGTGCGGATGGGAGGTACTCGTTAACGGCGCCTGCAGATGGGGTGTTGGTGTTTTCGTTGATCGGGTACCGTGCGCTCGCGCTGATCATTGCAGGGCGCACAATTACTGATGCCATCCTGGAACCAGCCATTACGGTGCTGGACGAGATCATCGTGACGGGGTATACCGAACAACGACGGGCCGATATCACCGGGGCCGTCTCCAGTGTCGATATGGAGAGCGTTAACCGACAATCCACGGCAAGTGTGCTCAAACGGCTCGACGGTCGCGTTGCCGGCGTCACGGTCGATGCCAGCGGCTCGCCGGGCTCACGCAGCACCGTGCGCATTCGGGGTGTCAGTTCGTTCCAGAACAACGATCCCCTGTACATCATCGACGGGACGCCAGTCGAAGGCACGTTTATGAACTGGCTGAACCCAAACGACATCGAGTCCATACAGGTCCTGAAGGACGCATCGGCTGCTTCGATCTACGGGTCTCGGGCCACGAATGGCGTCATCATCATCGAAACGCGAAAGCGGGGCAGCTCGATGACGCCTCGGTTTTCGGTGGATGTCAGGACTGGTATGGCCACGCCTGTCCGCGGCTATGATGATTTCCTGATGCTCGATGCGTTGGAGTATCACGAGTTCCTCAAGCGCACCTACGAGAACGCGGGATTGCCCGTCCCGGAGAACATCTACGGCGATCCCAACAATCCCACGATCCCGGCCTACATCTGGCCAAACGACGGCATCAGTCAGACGACGATTGTGGATGAGGACACGTACGTCTACGGAGATGCCAGCTTCCAGGACGGCATGATCATGCGCGGTAGCCCCGGGACGAACTGGTGGGAAGCCGTCTTCGGTAGTGGGTATGTTGCGGACGTCAACCTGAGTCTCTCCGGCAGTGGCGAGGCGCACGGCTACAACGTCTCGTTCAACTATCTCAATCAGGAAGGCACGTCCATCTACAACCTGTTCCAGCGGTACGGTGCCCGCGCTAACACCGAATTCTCGGTCGGGCGGTTCCGCATCGGCGAGAATCTCGCGGTCGCGTTCGAGCGATCCTACGGCGGGTTGGGTGACGGGGGTATCGGCGAAAACACCATCACCGGTGTGAACATCCTGATGCAGCCCGTTATCCCGATACATGACATCTCTGGTACGAACTTCGCCGGCGCGAAGGCCGTATCCCTGGGCAATCAGACGAATCCGGTCTATCGGGCGTGGGCCGACAAGGACGACATTGGGAACAACCTCAAAATCTTCGGCAATGTCTTTGCGGGCTTCGAGGTCACGCCCGACTTGCAGCTCACCAGTAGGTTCGGGGTCAACCTGAACGAAAATACGTTCCGTTCCTACGACCCTGCGGAGCCCATGCATTCGGAGCCGTCGTTCTCCAATAGCATCGGCGAGAGCTATAACCTGTTCAGGGAGTGGACCTGGAGCAACACGCTCAACTATTCGACCACGCTCAGCGAGCGGCACAACCTCGACGTCTTGCTGGGCCAGGAAGCGAACAAGTTCACCAGCAGGAACAACTCCTCCGGCATCGCCAACTTGCTCAACCCCGACGACATCAATGCCCGGTACATTCAGGATGCCCTTGGTGACGCGGCCACCAAATCTGTCAACAGCGGCGGTGGTCAAGGGTCGTTGGCGTCGTTCTTTGGAAAGCTCGACTACAACTACCTACAACGATATCACGTGAGCGCCACGCTGCGACGAGACGGCTCGTCCCGACTGGGGCCCAACAGCCGCTGGGGAACCTTCCCGGCGTTCAGTGCGGGATGGAGACTGTCCGAAGAGCCGTTCATGCAGGAGAACCAGTTCTTCACCAACGTCATGCTGCGGTTCGGGTGGGGTATCACCGGCAACCAGAACATCCCATCCGGCCGGATCGTGAGTCAGTTCGGCGGCAGTCAGGGAGACACTTTCTACGATATTGGCGGAACCGGCACCTCGATCGTTCCGGGATTCCGGCAGACGTCGTTGGGCAACCTCGACTTGAAGTGGGAAGAGAACAAATCCACGAACGTCGGTTTGGATGTCGAGTTCTTCGGTGGGGCCGCCAGTCTCGTCATCGATGCGTATCAGCGAGAGACGGAGAACCTGCTGTTCGACCCCCAGACCCCGGCGACTGCAGGCGTGGCCGCTCCCCCGATCGTCAATATCGGCAGGATGCGGAACCGAGGCATCGACTTCGGCCTCGGTTACACCGGGGCTGTTGGCTCGGGCAGCTGGCGTGTGGGCTTCACCGGAAGCCACTACAAGAATGAGATCATCTTCATTGACGGCGTGCAGGACGAATTCTTCGGGAGCCAATCCCTTGCACGGTTTGGATTTACCACCATCAACCGAGTTGGCGAGCCGATCGGTTCATTCTATGGCCTGATTGCGGATGGCTTCTTTGAAGACGATGCCGCAGTCGCCGCCCACGCGGCGCAGGACGGAGCCGCACCCGGCCGGATCCGGTTCGTAGACCTAGATGGCGATGGACAGGTCACCGCGGACGACCGGACGGTCATCGGCAGTCCGCACCCGGATTTCACGGCTGGCCTGGATCTCGCGGTCGAATGGGGCCCGTGGGACTTGTATGCGACCCTGTTCGGGTCGTTTGGAAACGACATTTGGGAACTCCAGAAGCAATACTACGTGTTCTACAACTTCAGCACCAACGTCCGAAGCGACTTGCTGACGGATTCCTGGACGCCTGAGACTGCTGCAACCGCCAAGTACCCGAGGCTGGATAGGAACGATACCTTCAGCGGTCAACAGCCCAGCACTTACTATGTGGAGGACGGTTCGTACGTCAGGCTGCGAAATCTGCAGCTTGGGTATCAGATTCCTGAGTCCTGGATCCCGGACACGAGAGTCTATGTGCAGGCGGAAAACTTGTTCACGCTTACAGGGTACCCCGGTCTCGACCCGGCGCTGCCGGCGTTGGCCAGAAGCGGAGCGGGCGGGGACGTCAGGGATCAATATCGGGGTATGGACAGAGGCACATATCCCAGCAACAGAACGATCAGCTTTGGAATCAGCGCCTCGTTCTAGATACTTGTGAAATCGCCTCTTGCAAGGGGACTGAAGACAATGAAAGCACTACAACGTTCCAGGCTGCTATTCGGGGCTTTCCTGATCTTCGTGGCCGGCGCGACACTCGCGTGTGAGGAGTTTCTGGACACGCCCCCACAGGGAGCCTTGGATGAGGGGACGCTGGCGACTCAGGTAGGCGTGGAAGGCTCACTCATTGCCGCCTATAGATTGCTGGACCGCGTCGGCGCCACCGGTCTGTGGGGAACCGCCGCCAGCAACTGGGTGTGGGGAAGCGTAACCAGTGATGATGCCTACAAGGGGTCCGAAGCTTCTGACCAGCCCCCGGTCACGGACATCGAACTCTACAATTGGAGCACTGGCGGGACCCAGGACTATTTGAACGATGCGTGGCGACACAGGTATGAAGGGGTGGTCCGCGCCAATGCCACGATCAGCCTGTTGAACTCGGTCGTTGCAGACAACCCGGACGAGATTTCTCAGGCTGACCAGGATGGCATTATGGGCGAGGCCCTGTTCTTGCGGGCGCATTATCACTTTGAAGCCTGGCGCCTGTGGCGCAACATCCCCTACTACACCGAGGCCGATACAACATTCCGCAAGCCGAACACGGGCGTGGACGCCCTCGCGAACATCCTGAGCGATCTCGACCAAGCCATCGGGCTCTTGCCAGCGACGCCCCGGAAGGGGGAGGTCGGCCGCGCAACGTCGTGGACCGCCAAGGCCTACAAGGGCATGGTCCAGATGTATGACGAGGATTACAGCGGCGCACTGGCCACCCTAACGGATGTGCGGAACAGCGGGCCGTATGCGCTGGAGCTGGACTTCAGTCGGGTCTGGACCGGGTTCTCGGCTTTTGGCAACGGCCCGGAAACCATCCTTGCCTTTCAGTCCTCCGTCAACGACGGCGAGCCCAACGGGGATAACTCGAACTGGGGCGAGCGCCTGAATTTCCCGCATTCCGGCAGCCCGTTCGGGTGCTGTGGGTTTCACCAGGCGTCGCAGAACCTGGTCAACTTCTTCCAAGTTGACGCCAGTGGACTGCCGCTGGCCTTGACGGATCCCAACTGGAATGCCAGCGATGCCGAGCTCGACGCCGCCGCATCGGCGACCATGCTGCTGGATCCGCGGCTGGATTGGACGGTGGGCAGAGACGACGTCCCAGTCAAAGACTGGGGGGTGCACGAGCAGGGCTGGATCCGCTCCCTCACATATGGAGGTCCCTACAGCGGGAAGAAGCCCATCTATGAAGACGCGAGCGGCGCCGTGTCCAACGTCGGCTGGACGTCTACGCAAACGAGCTCCATGAACATTCACATCCTCCGATATGCGGACGTGCTGCTGCTGCTCGCCGAGGCCGAGGTAGAAGGAGGGTCGCTGGGCAACGCCTGCACGATTGTCAATGAGATCAGGACCCGGGCGGGTGTCGCGGCGCAGGGACCGGTGGGGGGTCCGATGACCGTGCCCATCGACGATCCCTCCATTACCTGGGCGGACTACGAGATCGGCACGTACTCGTGTCCATTTGCATCCCAGGACGAAGGCAGGACGCGCGTGCGCTACGAACGCCGGCTCGAATTGGCGATGGAGGGCCAGCGGTTCTTTGATCTCCGACGCTGGGGAATGGCCGAGTCGGTTGTGAATGCCTACCTTGCGGTAGAAGGAAACAGGAGAGCATTTCTCACAGCAGCGTCTGCATATACCAGTCGCCACGATCTGTTCCCGATCCCTGTTTTTCAGGTTGAGGTGAGCGGTGAGGGCGTGCTAACGCAGAACCCGGGGTGGTAAGCGCGGCGACAACGTAGTCGACCGCCGCCCTGCAAGAAGCCAGAGCCCGGTCCCGACAGTCAGTCGGGGCCGGGCTCTGCGCAGTGCGAAGCGACCTTGTTGCGCGCCTGTCGTCCTCCCCCAACTGCTCGTCACCGGCCCCCGATCGTGTAGACCTGGAGCGAGTCACTGTTGTTGGCCACGAGGACGGCTGTCTCGGTCGGCATCCTGAGCAGGGCCAGATCCGTGACCTCCAGCGGCGCCCAGAACCCGCTCAGCCGGGGCGGCACGGGCAGGAAGCCCCCCTGGCCGTCGCCACGCAGCCAGGCGCCGTTGCCCGCATCCACGCGGGTCGTGTTGGGTTCGGTGTGGTACAGATTCCCCGCCACGAGCAGATCGAGCTGGCCATCCCCATCGACGTCATGGGCCAGCATCGCCCTGATCGGCGATATCTGTGCGAAGTTGGGCAACGGCACCGACGTGAACGTTCCCTCGCCGTCGTTCCGCACGTAGACGCTGCCAAACGTGTCCACCTGGTAATGGACGGCCTGCTCCAATTGTGCGGCACCGAAGACCTGCCCGATGGACGCCCCC
>JBDHDY010000240.1:0-8121 GCA_039591275.1 Gemmatimonadota bacterium
CCATGAGAATCCGATAGTCAGCCAAACAGGCGACACTACATTCTTTTTTGACGAGCTGAGCTACCAACAAATGCAGACGAAGGGCACAGGGGACCAAACCGGTCCCCTGCGTTCTTCCGAGGCTGCACCGCAGGCGGGCAGGCGGGCAGGCGGGCAGGCGGGCAGGCGGGCAGGCGGGCAGGCGGGACCCGAAGTTGTCAACACTCTGTCGAGAATCAAGGGGCACGACTGCGTGCAACGGCGTCGTATAGTCCCCAAGTGAGTCGACTCGCGTCTTCGCGGAGTGGATCCAACTGATCCCTTTCTTCGGGCGACAAATAGTCGAGTTCGGCCGCCAAGTGGATTATGTACGCAAGCTCCGATAGTGAACCAAGCGAGATGTCCAAGAACCGCCTGAACTCTCTTCTACCACGCCTTGCAGAACCTTCGGCGATGTTAGCGGCTGCGGAGAACGCAGATCTCCTCGCCTGTGCGATCAATCCGTAACGCTCACTATTAGGCCAGTGAGCAGTCTTTCGATAGACAGCCACAACTAGAATGTGGCAAGCCTTCCACGCCTTGAGTCGTTCGTACGGTTTGCCCGCAGGCCTTGCTTTGTGAGATGGATGAGTGGCCATAGGCCAAATCATAGGGGAATTTCTATGACAGTCGTCACCGTTTCTTTGCTTCATGTACCAATTTCACTGCGTCGGTACGGCCCGCCGGCCCGCCGGCCCGCCGGCCCACCCCGCCGGTTGGGGAGAGCATAGGTGACCGGGCAGCCACCTCCCACTCTCGCCCGGGAGATGGGCTTACTCGGCCTAGCAGCCACCGGGATCTGCTCGATGTTCCCATCATGCTCCAGCGAAACGTTCCAGGCATAGGGCCGTATGTGCTGCCAGCATACTTTCTCGCCGTCATCCCGGCCGTCTTGGCGGCACTCGCTTACGCTGTACTAGCGTCGGCCATGCCCCGCGCTGGCGGCAGTTACATCTACGCTAGCCGTTCGCTAAATCCCTTCCTAGGTTTCATTGCCAGTTTCTCCCACTGGTTCGGCCTCTGCATGGCCATCGGAGTCGTTTCCTATTTGCTCATTCCGTTCCTGCGGGATATCGCCACAGCTCTCGGGCTCACCGATCTGGCCGGCGTGATGGAAATCGGACCGGTGCGGATTACGCTGGCATTGGCGTTCCTGTGGACTTTCACGGCCGTCAATCTTCGCGGCGTAAAGTTCTATGAGAGAACCTTGGTTCCGCTGATGTTCCTGATGTTTGCCGCGGGACTTGTCGTCATCATCTCGGGGTTCGCATTCGATCACAACGATTTCGTAGCGGCCATTGCCCAGCGCGATGGTGTTGTCGTAGAACTACCTGAGGCAGTTCCTCTTGATCCGCTAAAGCTGATGACCGCCTCAGTAATGCTCTTTGCCAGCTTCATCGGGTTTGACTCGATAGCCCAGGCGGGAGGGGAGGCGAGAAATCCAAACCGCACGCTGCCGCTAGCAATCGGTATCGCGGTTGCCAGCGTGGGGACGTTCTACATTCTGTTCACGGCTGCCGTGTACCACGCAGTTCCCTGGAACTTCATCGCAGCACGTGCTGCTACGACCGATCTCACCGCGCCGGGGTTGCTTGGGTACTTGCTCTCGCCCGGTTGGACGGTAGTCATCGTCGCCGGGGCCGCGATCGCCCTGATCAATGACTTGCCGGCCATGTTACTCGCTGTCTCACGGCTGATGTTTGCGTGGGCAGAGGACGGGATCTTCCCGTCGTGGGTGGCCGCGGTCAATGCGAGATGGCGAACACCACACATCGCGATTATCGCCAGCGCTCTCATGGCATCCACAGGTATCGTGGGTAGCCACCTAGCCGGAGATTTCTTCCTCGGTGTCGATATTCTGGTAACATCACTTACTGTCAACTTTATCCTGATGTGCCTCGCGATCCTCATCCTTCCACATCGCAATCCGGCCCTCGCGAGAGAGATCCGATTTCTGCGCAACCGAGCGCTGCAAGTCGCTCTGGGATTGGGCGGTGCAGTGGTGTTGGGCGCGTACCTCGTCGTCCACATCGTCAAGGACGTGACAGCGGACGTAACAGCCTGGTACTTCCGCTCGACGCCGCTCTGGCTCTTGGTGATGGCCTTGGCGAGCTTGATCTTCGTCCGAGAGTGGTGGAAGTTGCGTCGCAGCGGGGCGGACGTCGAGAAGCTGTTTGCGACGCTTCCTCCCCAGTGACAGACAGTCGGCCGCGCTTCAGGATCGCGCCACCCGTCCGCTCACGTCACTCGGTCAAAAAACCTCGTCAGCTAGCTCGCTCGTTCGAACCGCACACGCTTCGCGCCCTCAGTCAACGTCTGCGCGCACAACGCGCCAAACTTCTCCCAGTCGCCCTGCAACTGCGCAAAATGGTTACAGGGAAACCACCCCATCGGCAAGAAGATACGACCTTGTGGCCCGTAGAAAACACCGATGTCATAGATGGGGAAGGGAATTCCACGAAATGCATGTCCTGGCATGTAGGCCCAAACCAAATCGCCCGGCTGCGGAAAAACCGTGAGGTTCTCTGCAGGAAGCCGCGCGAGCTTGGCCAGCGCTACGTCCGGCGGGATTTGCAGGGAGACCTCTGGGCCGGTCCACATAGCGTGCGTACCGGTCATCTCCAACGGTTGAACTAGCTGCTGCCAGATCGCCGCACACGTCTCTGGAGCCTGCTCATCGAGCAGGACAGCGGCGGCACTTACATCTTCATCCGGGAACGAAAGTTGAAGTCGTCTCGACGACACTGCGAGTGCCCTTTCTGCGCACTAATGAAGCTCTGAGCGCTGACCGGTGTGGCCGATACCCCGCCCAACCGGTGGATACGCCAACGATAGCTTCTCTTCAGAACACTTCAAGTCGCCTCGCGCAAGATAACCGCCCCTTGGAGGGCGGGTTTGAGCATCGGACTACAACGTGGAGGACAAAAAACGACCCCGACCGAGCCCATGGACCGACCGGGGATCCGCAACGCTGCGCCGAGCACCAGCTCGCTACCGCGGCCCTGGGCCTCGCTGCCGGTGGACAATCACGACCATCGCCGGTCGAACCACCCCAGCCAGCCTTGCGAGCCACCCATTCAACCGATCGATCGGTGACTCCCGCCGTTCAAACCGCATCTCGGGCCGACGCGCGCGCCTTGAAAACCAGGGGCGCCGGCCATGCAATGAGGCCCCAACACCCGGCTTCTTCATAGGGCCGTTAGCACCGCTGCAACAAGCGTGAGCGCCATTAGAGCAAAGGCCTGCATCCGCTGTTCCTGATTCATGGAAAACACTACTGCCAAGGGGGCAATTTGGTTTCACATTGGAAATGGCAGTCGGCCTAACCACATAAGCCGTTATATAGCATCAACTTGCGGATAACGAACGTTCGTTCGGGGAACACGCTCCGTGAGCGGCTGGTGTACCACATCCCGGAACAAGAAGACATAATAAGTCGTTGCCAGAGAACGCCTTACACTCATTTTCGGCCAGTCCATTGACATGATCGGCCCGATCGAGCACGATCGTGGGTCAATCTGGCAGTTTTTACATTCACCAGGGATGAGCGCCAAAAACTCAAGGAAGGCTGGCGATCAATTGCTGCGTCTCTTGAACATCTGGGCAAACACCGTGCGTATTGAGCTCATCGCTCTGTTGTGCGTGGCTCCTCTGGTTCGTATGGCCGCCCAGGATCCTCCTGCCGATGACCTCGTGCTGGGTCTCGACGGCTACCTCAGACAGGCGATGGCAGATTGGGAGGTCCCGGGCCTCGCCGTGGCAGTCGTCAAGGACGATTCGGTCGTCTTTGTGGGCAGCTACGGAGTGCGTAAGCTCGGTTTAAGTGATCCGATCACGCCCAACACACTCTTTGCGAACGCTTCCACCACGAAGGCCTTCACGTCCATGGCTATCGCCATGCTGGTCGATGAAGGAAAGCTGGGGTGGGATGATCGGGTCGCAAGTTACCTACCCACGTTCGTGCTCCGCGATCCGTACGCAAGCAGGGAGCTCACGTTACGCGACCTGCTCACACACAGGGTCGGGTTTGGCGACCCTGGGTTCCTGTGGTACGGCGTGGACATTGAGTACCCCACCATGGTGCGGCGTCTTCGTCATGTAGAGCCAACGTCCAGCTTCCGGTCCCGGTTCGCCTACAACAATGTCTCCTACGCCACCGCCGGCGTGATCGCCGGACGGGTTGCTGGTACGGGGTGGGACAGCCTAGTGGCGCAGCGGATCCTGCAGCCCTTGGGTATGCACCGAACCGTCACGCAGGCGCACCAGTTGCCTGAACACGCCGACCTCGCGCTTCCGCACGATCGTATCGCTGACACGATCAAGACCATCGACGCCATCGGGCTCGTAGACCGAATTGCGTCGGCGGGGGCCATGTACTCCTCCGTAATGGATATGACGCAGTGGATTCGCTTTCTGCTCAACGAGGGTGTCGACGATGGGCAGCGACTCGTCAGTGATACAGCGTTTGCAGAGATCTTCAAACCCCAGATCGTCATCCCTGCCGATGAGTTTTACCCTACGGCGAAGCTGACACACCCACACTTCACCGCGTACAGTCTCGGGTGGTTCCTCCAGGACTATCGTGACGAGTTCCTTGCTTTCCACACCGGAAGCATCGACGGGACTGTTGCGCTGGTAGGACTCATGCCAGACCGGGAGCTGGGGCTCGTTGTGTTCGCAAACCGTGACCATGCCGAACTACGGCACGCCATCATGTTTCGGGTTCTCGACGTCTATCTTGGTGGAACGCTCCGCGACTGGAGTACTGAGCTACGTACCCTGTACGACAGCCTCGCGCTGGAAGCCCGAGATCGGGAAATGCAGGCGAGAGAGCAACGCAGGGCTGGTACCCAGCCCACACTTCCCCTCACCGAGTACATCGGAGTGTACACGGACAGCCTGTTCGGGTCGTTGCAGATCTGGCTGGAGGGAAGTTCGCTCGTCTTGGAGAGATCGCCGTTCCTCACCGCCGATCTCTCACATTGGCATTACGACGTCTTCAACGCCCTCTGGCAACACCGCTGGCTGGGAGACGACCTGGTTACGTTCCGGCTCGGGCCCAACGGCAAGGTGGCGGCGCTCGAGATGCAGGGGAGGCTCCTCCGACGCGTCCCCGAAGGTTGACACCGACTCGACGACCCCTTCACATCTCATGGGCCAGCATCGCCAGCCGGTCAGTCCGTCAGCGCTCTCTGCAAGTACGACTTGAGTCGTTCCCAGGCATCGATGGCCGGTGCCTCCCTCCGCTCCCGGTCCTGGTCCACACGTAGCCAGAAGCCATGATTAACGTCGTCGTAGATGTGAATGTCATTCTCGATACCGACGGAGCGCAGGGCCTCTGCGAACCGATCCACCTGTTCCGGCGGAATTCCCTGATCGAGCGCAGCGAACGTCCCGTAGACCTCGTGCTCGATCGTGCCCAGGCGCTCGGGGTCGTCGATCAATGAGCCATAGAAGATTGCCGTGCCGTCGTGATTCTCCCCACCAAGCGCATAACTCAAGGCCACACCACCCCCAAAGCACCAACCCATGGCGGCTACTTTCCCGGTGACATCCGCCCGCTCGCGAAGGAACCGAGCGGCGGCGTCCAAGTTGGAGATGACCCGGTCCGGATCAGCCTGCGTCTCTTGCACTAGAGCCATGTTCTCTTCGCGATTGGCACCGGTTCGGCCAGAGTACAAGTCAGCCGCTAGCGCGACGTACCCCTCCGCAGCAAAGGCATCTGCCACCTGGCGGATGCGATCCACCAACCCGTTCCACTCATGGATAAGGACGAGAGCCGGGAAGGGGCCATCCCCCTCCGGAACCGCTAGATAGCCCTGTGCCGCTGAGTCCTCAGAGAAGTACTGAACAGGAGTTCCCTGAGGAGCCGGAGCGGTGCCAAGGACGGCGTCCGGAAGTGTGCCTGGGGAAGTGGGTTGGATCGCAATCCCCGCTCGCTCCTGACCTCCCTCCCCATCCCGCTCTGACGGCGCGCAAGCAGACAGCAACAGGGCCGCCGCACAGATGACTTCAGGGCGGACTAAAGCAGGCATTGGGGGAACAGAGGGTGGTCGCATAAGGGCTCCTTGACAGGGTTGGAGAATCTTCGGCGGGACGGCGGGGATCGCTTAGGCGCTCTATCTTTCCTTTGCAGCAGAAACACATCATCATTTAGCAAGGCTGACTCGAGACACACACCGTCATTTCGAGGGGTGAAGCTATGCGCAGCCGTTACTTCAGGCTGAGAAGTGTTACGATTCTAGGCTTTCTTGCGTTAATGGGGCCACTCACTTTCACATTCGGTCTACTGCCTCCCATTAGCCGCGGCGCGATCCAGGATGTGCCAGACTGGGAAAACCCTCACGTCATCGGTCGTAACAAGGAACCCCCGCATGCTACCTTGCTGCCATTTCCTAGCAGAGAAACAGCCTTGAGCAACGATCCGGAGAGGTCACCGTACTACAAGTCCTTGAACGGAACCTGGAAATTTCACTGGGTGAGGAAGCCGGACGACCGCCCTGTACGATTCTACGAAGACGATTACGACGTTAGTGATTGGGACGACACGCCTGTGCCCAGTAACTGGGAGTTGCAGGGATACGGCGTCCCCATCTACACCGACGTGGCCTATCCCTTCCCGGCAAATCCCCCTTACATCCCACACGACTACAATCCGGTCGGCTCATATCGTCGCACGTTCACAATCCCACGCGCTTGGAGTGGCCGTCAGATCTTCCTGCACTTTGGTGGTGTGAAATCTGCGATGTACGTCTGGGTGAACGGGAGAAAGGTGGGTTACAGCCAAGGAAGCAAGACGCCTGCCGAATTCAATATCACGTCATACGTTCGAGACGGTGAGAACAGCCTTGCGCTCGAGGTCTATCGCTGGAGTGACGGTGCGTATCTCGAGGGACAGGACTACTGGAAAATAAGCGGCATTGAGCGCGACGTGTTCTTATACTCCACTTCGCTAGTCCATATCCGCGACTTCTTTGCAATCGGCGACCTCGACGACAGTTACACCGACGGCACGTTGACCGTCGAGGTGGCCGTCAAGAACAACTCACCCCAGGGCACCGACGTCCGTCTCGTCGAATTGGACCTGATCGATCCTTCAGGCCAACCCGTCTTCACGTCATCGTTGGTCCACGAGCTAGCCGTTAATGGGGGCGAAGAGACGATTGTCCACTTCGAGCAGGGCGTTCCACAACCAGCGCGGTGGACAGCCGAGACGCCGAACCTGTATTCCCTGACGATTACTCTCACCGACGAGACCGGAGCAATCACCGAGGTGGTCGGCAGCAAGATGGGCTTTCGGAGAGTCGAAGTTGCGGATGGTCAACTCCGTGTCAATGGAGTACCCATCACCATCAAGGGCGTCAACCGTCATGAGCACGAGCCTGAAACAGGAAGGGTTGTTACCGAGGAGATGATGATTCGGGACATCCAGCTCATGAAGCAGAACAACATCAATGCCGTTCGCAGCTCCCATTATCCCAATGTGGTATGGCCTGTACGTGATCGACGAGGCCAACATCGAATCACATGGAATGGGATACGACCCTGAAAGGACGCTTGGCGACAACGCGGATTGGTTGGAGGCGCATCTTGATCGCACTTTCCGGATGGTGGAGCGGGACAAAAACCATCCGTCCATCATCATCTGGTCTCTCGGCAATGAAGGAGGTGACGGCGCAAACTTCCGCGAAACGTACCGCTGGATCCGTCAAAGAGACCCATCTCGCCCCGTCCAGTACGAGCAAGCGGCGTTACAACCTCATACTGATATCTTCGCCCCTATGTATGCCCGCATAGAGGAGTTACAGGAATACGCGAGCCGCGAGCGCGATCGGCCGCTCATTTTATGCGAGTACGCCCACGCGATGGGAAATAGTGTTGGGAACCTGCAAGACTACTGGGACGTGATCGACGCACATCCGCAGCTACAGGGTGGGTTCATCTGGGATTGGGTCGATCAAGGATTGCTGGAGCACACAGATGATGGGGAGCCTTTCTGGGCGTACGGTGGCGACTATGGTCCACCGGATACACCGAGCGACAAGAACTTTCTCATCAACGGTTTAGTATCCGCGGATAGGAAGCCGCACCCGCACATGCGGG
>JBDHDY010000241.1:0-9908 GCA_039591275.1 Gemmatimonadota bacterium
AGGGGAATGGTCCTGCCGGCCGAGCGAGGCGAATACCGCCCCTCTTTGATCATTGAGGCCGATCGTGGCGACATTGTCATCGAGCTGTTTGCCGCTGACGCGCCGCTGACGGTGCAGAGCTTTCTGGATTTGGTGGACAGGAGATATTTCGACGGTGGGTTGTGGCATCGGGTTGTTCCTAATTTCGTCATTCAGGCTGGGGACCCGCGCGGCGATGGTTGGGGTAGTCCCGGCTTTGCCATTCGGGACGAGGTGAGCCGGAGACGGTTTGACCGGGGGACAGTGGGCGTTGCCCTCTCCGGTCCGGACACAGGGGGAAGCCAGTTTTTCATCACACACAGTCCCCAACCACACCTGGATGGAACCTTCACCATCTTCGGGCAGGTGCGGACGGGCTTTGAGTTTCTCGACCGCATCACATGGGGCGAACGCATTCGCCGAATTCGGCCTGAATGACGCGATGTACCCGAGCTGCGCCCAGATGGATCGACGGTTGAGGGCGGTTTGGCGCCACTGGGGATTGGCTGCGGTGGTCGCCGTTACGGGGCTGGGCGCTATTGGTTGTCGCTCAGGACCGTCATCGATAGCACCCATGGGCCTGGGAGCCGTGGAGTCGAGTGTCGTCGAGGAGTGGGTCGCCCAATTCGCGCCGCGTCAATCGCGCCTCTATGAAGTGCGGCCCTGGCGCTTTCGGAACGAGCGAGGGGCTGCAGCCGGGAGAGCTGCGCTTAGGATCGTTCCACCCGATTCTCTCCGGTTCGATTATCGGGGGCCCTTCGGAAGGTCCGGCGCCGCAGTGGTAATTGGTGACTCGGCTCTGTGGGTTCGCCCCGAAGCGGAGTTCCGCGGGCTCGTCTCTATGGCGGCGTTGTTTTGGGCGTCGCTGGGAATGCCGTTGATGCCACCCGATAAGGTGCAGCTCTACGCCCTCGAGCAAGAGGATCTGCGAGCCTGGCGTTATGTTGTGGACGGCGATACGCTAAATTTCGTTGTCCGCGGCACGCCAGCAACGCGGCTGCTTGCCGAGGTGCGCCGAGAGGGTCACACCATCGGCGTGACGGAAGTGGAACTCGATCCGGCGACGGGGTTGACGCTTGAGTCTCGGATCGACTTTCCGCTCGATGTTTCTCGTTTTTCGTTCACAGTCAGATCGATTGATACGCTTGCGATTTTTGAGCCGACCATCTGGCTACAGCCATAGCGCTTGGTGTATCGCACTCCTTCCGGTGCTTTTGGGGGGATGCCTGTATAGCTTTGCCGGCGGTGGGCTTCCGTCACACATCCGGACAGTGGCGATTTTGCCCTTTGACAACCAGACCGGCGAGCCTTCGCTGACACAAGAGGTAACTGACGCCGTGCGCCAGGCCATGGAGGACCGTCTCGGCCTGCGCGTGGGAGCAGAGGATAACGCCGACGCGATCGTGCGTGGCACCATAAGCCGCTACGAAGCTGACTTGCCGTTGTCGTTCCAGCAGACCGGGGCGGGTAACGTGTCGGTCACAAGGCGGCTGGTGCAGATCACACTGTCGGTCGAAATATTTGATCAGGTCGAGGGTCGGGCGCTGTGGGAGCGCTCCGGCCTGCGGATGGAAGGGGAATACAGTCCACCTCGGGAGACGGAAGGCCGCGAATTGGCCCTCGAACGTCTCGTCACCGACATCGTTGACGGAGCCCAGTCCCAATGGTGAAACCACCTAGATGGAGCTGGTTCAATCGGAGGGGAGTCACTCGCGTCGGATGTCTCATGTGGGTGCTGCTCGGCGTCGTAGGCATCTATTCGGGCGTCGGGGTTGCGGAGGTATATCTCCCCTATTGGCAGTTGCTCGACGCGATGGGGACTCAGGCGGATTTTGCACCCAGCATCACGGACGACGTCATCAGACGGCGTCTCCTGAACAAGGTAGACGAGCTCGAGCTTCCCGCTGCAGCAGCTAGCGAGCTCCGCATTCGACGCCGATCCCGACAGATCATCATTTCAACGACCTACCAAGAAACCCTCGAACTACCTTTTGTCACTCGCGTTGTCACCCTACGTCCGGAAGTAAGGCGACGTCTGTAAACAATGAAGCGACCCTTCGTTCTCTCTCTGGCAGCAGTGTTCCTGCTGCTGGGCGTGGAACCACTGTGGGCCTCCGCAGCGCCGAGCGGCGAAACGGACATCGTCCGCTTCCTTTTCGTGCTCGCGGTGATGCTGATAGCGGGGAAATTCTCAGGCGAGATCTTCGAGCGCTTCGGCCAACCGGCGGTACTGGGTGAGCTGATTGCCGGCGCTCTTCTGGGAGCAAGCGCCCTTGGTGTAATTCCCACCTCACCCGATGACTCGCTGACCGAGGTCGTGAAGATCCTGGCCGAGATCGGCGTGTTGATTCTGCTGTTCGAGATCGGGATCGAGACGGATCTCAAACAGATGTTCCGGACCGGTCCGGCTGCCATCGCGGTGGCGATTGTCGGCGTCCTGATACCGTTCGGCCTCGGTTTTGCGTACTGGCTTTCCCCGCTGGTTCGGCCAGAGTTCAACATCACCGGACGGTGGACCACTGCCATTTTTGTGGGTGCTACGCTCACCGCCACCTCCGTCGGGATAACGGCACGAGTGCTGACGGACATGAAAGTCATGCACTCGTTGGAAGCCAAGCTGATAATCGGTGCTGCGGTGTTCGATGACATCATTGGTCTCGTGTTGCTAGGACTAGTGTCCGCCCTTGCGGCAGGCGCAACCGTCTCGGTAATGGGGGTGGGACGCTCACTCGCCGTTGCCATCGGCTTCCTCGTTCTAGCGGTGGCCGTAGGCATGGCTGTAGCACCGAAGTTGTTCGAACTCGTTGACCGCATGAGGTCTCGGGGTGTGCTTCTCGTTACGGCCTTTGCATTCACACTCATCATAGCCGGTCTGGCGGACCGTGCGGGCTCGGCCATGATCATAGGTGCATTCGCCGCCGGACTGATCCTGGCTCGCACGAACCAATTCGACACTATCGAGCACCAGATCAAACCGGTGGCCGACGTCTTCACTCCCATCTTCTTCCTGAGCATTGGTGCCCAGATGGATCTCCGGTTGCTCAATCCGTTTGTCCCCGGGAACTTGGAGGTCCTCGGCCTCGCACTGGCGCTGCTCGTCATCGCGGTCATCGGCAAGGTTGTGGCCGGGTTGGGCGTACCTTGGCAGCGGTTCAATCGCCTGGCGGTGGGATTGGGCATGATGCCCCGTGGGGAAGTGGGCTTGATCTTTGCAAACATCGGCCTCGCCGCTGGTGTGCTCTCGACCAGATTGTTCAGTGCGGTCGTGCTCGTCGTCATGGCCACCACCATCATGGCGCCGATCTTCCTGAAGTGGTCATTCACGCAATGGGGAACGACGGAGATCGTGTAGGCATGACGAAGGGTAAGATCCGCTCGCTCCCAGACGCACTGCATTGGCGCCGCGATGTGAGCGGGTCGGTCGTGTTCACAAACGGCGTATTTGATCTACTCCACCCCGGCCATGTTGCGCTACTGGAGTTGGCGCGCGCGGAAGGCACAGCATTAATTGTCGGTGTGAACGATGATCGTTCAGCCGGGCGACTCGGGAAGGGGCCCGGCCGGCCTTTCCTGCCCGCTGCTGCAAGGGCTAGGGTCGTAGCAGCCCTCGCGGCCGTTGACTGTGTGGTGTTGTTTTCTGAGGACACGCCTGAGACCTTGATTGAGACAATCCGACCGGATGTGCTCGTGAAAGGTGCTGATTACGAATTGGAGGACATCCCGGGTCGCGATTGGACGGAGGCACAGGGAGGAAGAGTCTTGCGTATCCCACTGGAAGCTGGACACTCGACCACAGCGATTGTGGAGCGAATCCGTGCCACGATCTGACGGCCGCGCAGTGGACGAAATGCGTCCCGTCGTGCTGGAGCGCGGCGCCAACCCATACGCCGAAGGATCTTGCCTCACCAGGATGGGCGGTACGTTGGTGCTGTGCACAGCGTCTGTAGAAGATGGAGCACCGCCGTGGCGCAAAGGATCAGGCCTCGGCTGGGTGACTGCCGAGTACGCTATGTTGCCCCGAGCGACGACGGAGCGCACGGCGCGAGAGCGACGGGGACCCAGCGGGCGAACGGCCGAAATCCAACGACTCATTGGGCGGAGCCTTCGCGCGGCGATGGCTACTTTCGACTTTGGAGACCGCACTATTCGCATCGACTGCGACGTGCTTCAGGCGGACGGCGGTACCAGGACAGCGGCAGTGACGGGTGGGACGGTGGCCCTCTGGGACGCCTGCGCCTGGCTCGCATCGACCCACGGCGTGGCGACCCCGTTCGGAAGTCTGGTGTCAGCCGTTTCGGTGGGCGTCGTCGGCGGCGTCGCGCAACTGGATCTCAGTTACGCCGAGGATCGCGACGCCGAGGTCGACGCCAATGTCGTCATGGCAGAACCCGATCAATACGTCGAGGTTCAGGGGACAGGGGAGGGAGGAACATTCAACCGCCAACGCCTCGACGAACTCCTCGCACTTGCAGACCGGGGACTTCACGCGCTGTTCGCGGAGCAGCGTCGTATCTTACAGTTATGAGCCTGCAAATCCTCATCGCTACGCGGAACCCCGGAAAGGAACGAGAGATCCGCACTCTGATGGCGCACACCGACTATGGAATCGTGTTTCCCTCCGATCTGGGGCTGCTGCAAGATGTCGCGGAGGAAGGGCTCGAAACGGCAGCGACGTTCGAAGGTAACGCGACCCACAAGGCGGAGTATTTCCAGCGTAAACTGCGCCTTGCCACTGTTGCGGAGGATTCCGGCATCGAGGTCCGATTGTTGGGGGGGCTGCCGGGAGTGAGGTCTCGACGGTTTGCGTTGGCCAGCGTCAATCAGGACGAAGCGAACAACGCCGAGTTGCTGCGGCGACTCTCAGGCGCTCCCGCCGAACGCCGGGGCGCACAATACCGCTGTGTCATCGTGTTCCTGGCGAATGCCGGAGCAACCCCACGAGTGTTTGAGGGTGTTTGTCAGGGAAGGATTCTGACGGAACCACGCGGTAACGCCGGTTTTGGGTATGACCCGATCTTCCATTCCGAGGAGCTCGGCAAGAGTTTTGGAGAGGCGACGCAGGAAGAGAAAGACCGCGTCAGCCACCGCGGGAAGGCGTTTCGCGCCTTTCTTGAGTGGCTAACCGCAAATCCCCTGTAAGGAAATCACAACATCGACACCGTTGATACATACACAACGTAGAGTGGGGCCGAGATCATGAGAGCATATAATGTCAACGCCCTGGGTGCGGTGCTCGCGGTATTCTTCGCCGCGAGCTGTGCCTCGGAACAGAGCGCGGTGTCCGAGCGACTCGCCCAGTACGCCACCGTCCGATTGACCGCGGACCTGAGTACCTTGTCCGATCGCGAGCGTGATATGATTCCGCTCCTAATTGATGCCGCGGAAGAGATGGACGACATCTTTTGGACCGACATCTTTTGGACCCAGGCTTATGGTAACCGCGATTCCTTGCTGGAGAGCATCACGGACCCGGCCACGCGGAGCTACGTCGAGATCAATTATGGCCCCTGGGACCGTCTGGCCGGCGATGAGCCGTTCCTACCCGGATTCGGGCCGAAGGCTCGTGGGGCAAATCTCTATCCACCAGATCTGACCCGCCAGCAATTTGAGGTAGCGTTGGACGCATCGGCTCCGCAGGAGGAGGCGCTTCGCAGCCTCTACACGCTCGTGCGCCGGGGACCAGAAGGAGACCTGACAGCCGTTCCCTATCACGAGGCCTTTGCCGAACAGACGGCACGAGCTTCGGCGAAGCTAAAGGAGGCGGCGGCCCTAGCGGATGACGCCGGGCTGCGTCGCTATCTCGAACTGCGCGCAGACGCCTTGCTTGCCGACGACTACCGGGAGAGCAGCAACAATATCGACGTCGTGATCGGGCCGATCGAAACATATGAAGACCAACTGTTTGGCTATAAGGCCGCTCACGAGGCTTATGTCCTGATCAAGGACCGCGAGTGGAGCCAAAGGCTGTCACAATACACTCGCTTGCTCCCAGGTCTGCAGCAGGGACTGCCTGTACCAGCACCATACAAGCGGGAAACACCTGGCCGGGATTCGGATCTCAACGCGTACGATGTGATTTACTACGCGGGTGATGCCAACGCCGGATCGAAAACCATAGCAATCAACCTGCCGAATGACGAAAGCGTCCAACTCGAAAAGGGGACCCGTAGGCTACAGCTCAAGAATGCCATGCAGGCCAAGTTTGACAGCATTCTGGTGCCAATCGCCGAAATGCTGATTGCGCCCGAGCAGCAGGGTCACATCACCTTCGATGCGTTCTTCGCGAACACGATGTTCCATGAGGTGGCGCACGGGCTCGGCGTCAAGAACACGATCAACGGACGGGGCACCGTCCGGGAAGCCATGCGCGAACATTACTCACCCATGGAGGAGGGGAAGGCGGACGTCCTCGGTCTGTACATGGTGACGCAGTTATTCGAGCAGGGTGTACTGACGGAAGGCGACGTGCGGGATAACTATGTGACGTTCGTGGCCAGCATCTTCCGGTCGGTACGCTTTGGCGCGTCGAGCGCGCACGGCCGGGCGAATATGGTGAGGTTCAACTTCTTCGAGGAGCAAGGCGCGTTTACAAGAGATGCCGAGTCAGGGACCTATCGTGTCGATTTCGAACAGATGAAACAGGCTATGACAGCCCTGTCAGAAGTGATCATCACACTTCAGGGCGACGGCGACCATGCCGCCGCCGGCGAGTTGCTCGCCGAAGAAGGCCAGATAGGCGAGGGACTTCAGGCAGACCTCGATCGCCTGGCCGCCGCCGGTATCCCGGTGGATATCGTGTTCGAGCAGGGGATGACGGTTCTGCAGTGAACAGAACGGCATGGAGGTCACGCGGCTTTGGCCACGGCGCGGCCTAACAGGGCATCAACGAGGTTTCGCGTCGGGTCAAAGCCGAGTATCGGAACCGGATCCGCGACGAAGTTGGACAAGGCGTTGATGTCGTAGTAGTACAGGCGGCCGTCTCGATCACTTTCGAGGTACTCGACCCCACCCACATCCAGGCCTGCTGCTGCTGCAATCCTCTCCACGGCCCGGCGGATCGCAGGAGGTGGATCGTACCGCTCCACCACCACTTGAATAGTCTCTTGGCTCCCTTGTGACACTTCGCTCGGAACGTTGTTTCCATCGCCCGTGCGGCAAAAATCCGCGGGGCACAGGTTGAAGCCGGTCTCCTCGCCGATATGTACACGAATACCGTAGAGGTAGCGCCCTCCCAGCGTCTCCACCCGAACGATGCTGCCCGTGCGCGGGGGATGGTATTCCTGCAGCACGAGCGTGCCGTCGAGGCCGGAAGTGATCGCTCCTTGTGCGACGCCTTCCACAAGCGCTTCCGATGTGTCGAATCGAACGATCCCGGCCCCGCTGCCCCCCACATTCGGCTTGACGACCAGCGGGAAGGTCAGGCGTTCGGCTGCGCTTGGAAGGAGCGAGGCCCTGTGCACTGCCAACGTGCGAGGAAAGGGTAGCGCCAACCCCTCGAGCAGTGACACCTGGAGGGCCTTGCTGATGTCAACACGGAAGGCGTCAACTCCGTTGAACACCGGCGCGCGAATGCCGGCAAGGTAGGTGAGATAGTTCAGCGTATACAACACCGCTGATCCGTGTCCCCGTTGCCAGGCAGAGGGGCTCATACGGTTGAAGAGAAGCGGGTGATGGTCAGGCCGCCCCATGGTCACGGCCGGATCGAACCGATGATCGGCAACATCGATGGCCTCGTACCGGATACCTCGCCGGTCGAGCTCGTCAAAGAGTGGCCGGAACCACTCAGGGTGTTCGTAGTACACCGCAATCGGTCGATATTGGGTCATTTGCTCCTCTCCTCGTCACACCGGAACCACATACAAGAGAAGCCCCACACGATCTCAATCCGTGCGGGGCTGGAAGTTCGCGGAACTCTCTATCGTTGGACGATTAAGCGCTACGCAGCCCTCTCCCCGCACCAGTACGGGAAAGACAGATACAGCAGCAGGGGCATGCCTGTGGCTGGCGGTTGTCCAGGGTCATAAAACAGAAACGCACAAGCACTCAGAAGAGTTCCCGAACGGCAGTATTACGCGCCGGTGCGGGTCCAGAGCAGGATCACGCCACAGGTGGGGTTGGGGGGTTTGTACTGGAGCGGAATCTGGGAAGCTCCGGAGTATACCTCGACGGCTATGATGTCGTTCTTGTTCAACACTTGGTCTATGGACTGCCCAGCAAACAGCCGGAGCGGCGCGCCGTCCAGGTAGAACGCTGGCTGATCCTGCATGCAGCGGGCATCAACGCGCGCAAGGCGGACGAAACCTCCATAGTGACTGGGTGTTATGAGTACGCCTGGCGCCTCTTTGAGAATATCGGTGACTGCTAACGCCGGGAGTTGGTCGATCTGTTCCGGAGTGATGAACTGTCCGCGTTCGGAGCCGCGGCGCTGGTAGAAGCTGCGGAGCTTGCCTCGCGCCAGCTCCTCGTATTCTCCCTCAACCACCACCTCCTCGATAGGCACAGCCAGGCGCTGGAGCGTCACGGACAACGCCGCCTCAGTTGCGCCTTCCTCAACGAGCAGCTCGTTCTGGAGTGGCTCGTATCCCAGTCGGCGGAATTCGATCAAGTTAGTGCCGGGGGGCATCCGCACCCGTGGAGCCTCGAAGGTGCCGTCGGGCGCCGTGACAGCAACGATCGTTCCATTCACCATCACCGGGACCTCGGCCACCGCCTCGCCGGTTTGGAACTCCGTCACAATACCCTTTAGAGAAACGAAGTGGGGGGGAATGGGTAGGAGAGTAATCCGCCCGAGGTTCACGTCAGTCAAGAACTGTTCGGTGATCGTGAAGCTAAAGCTTCGCATCACATACCCGCGCTTGTGGAACGTGATGAGATGTGTGCCAAGGGGCAGTGGCCGCACCTCAAAAGCACCAAAGTCATTGCTGACAGCGCCGATGTTCAGGCTGTCGACCGAGACGATGACCGCACTCAGAGTCTGGCCGGTGAGGGAATCTGTTACCATACCGCTGAGCGCAGCCCCTTCACTCTGCCCCACCAGAGCGCCCACCGGTACGTAAAGCAGAGTAGCGGTCACGAGTACGCTCAATCTGTCTCGTCTACACATACCTGAAAAAACTCCCCATAGAGCCGGATTGAAATGTACGCTGTTTTGAACACCCGGAGGAGTGGCAAGATCCACTGCCACGATCGCCGGTCGCCTTGTCACCGGAGGCGTCCCAAGCGTGAGGACGCGACATCCAGCGTTCTATGGGTCGATGACCCCAGCGGCCCCGGATCTTCGGGGATCTGCGCCGGCACTAACCTGCCCGTCGGCAACGATCACCGCTGCACCGTAGCCCATTCGCAGTTCCCCGCGCAGCGAGATCTTCTGGATCAAGGCAACCTCACGTAGGTCCGTATCCAACGCAGTAGGCGCCCTCACGATCCAGAGGCGGCCCTCCGACGGCAGGACGTCTCCGGCCTCGCGCTCAGCCACACGGTTCGGGTTCCCTTTGTATCCAGGCCCAGAGCGAGGCGACTCCGCCAGAGCCAGGTGCTGTCCGTCCGGCGACCAGGCCGTAGCCGCCCGACGTCCGGTGACCAGGTTGGTGTAGCTGCCATCCACCGGGGGTCACCCAGACGCCGCGGCGCCCGCCTCGAGTCGTAAAAGTGATGAGCTGGCCGTCGGGCGACCAGGATGGGAATTCCACGGGCATGTCGGGAATAATGACATTATCTTTGTTCTGATTATCGACGGCTCGAAGGCGGAGTTGCCGCGCGTCGCAGCAAACTTGTCCCGATCGCATGCAGTCCCCGCGTTGCATCGCTCCGATGTGTATCACGAAGCCACGATCACTTCTCTACCATTGGGAGATTACAGATGAAGCGACTTTGCGTATTGGTTCTTTCCC
>JBDHDY010000242.1:0-5420 GCA_039591275.1 Gemmatimonadota bacterium
CACGGAATGGGCGGATGGCAGAACTGCCTGTTTTCGCGCTGCACTGTTCTCGCGATCCCGGCCTTCCGCGATCGTATTCCTGTGATCGTGGACGAAGTCACCACCGTGACCGGGCCCGGCGAATTGATCGACGTGGTTGTTACGGAGCGAGGCATCGCCGTCAACCCGCGCCGCCAGGATCTGCTGGACAGCCTTGGCAACACCGACCTACCTATCCGACCCATCGCTGACATTCAAGCCGAAGTCGAAAAGATCATGGGCGGGAAACCTCAGAAGCCGCACCTATCCGACCAGCCGGTCGCCGTCGTGAAGTGGCCCGACGGCACGGTCCTGGACACGGTGTGGCGGGTGGATTAGCCCCACCCTACCCCGCACCACACAAGGGGCTTAGGGCTTCCCAACCGCACCCCACCCCACCCCTGGGCTCGGGGCTTGGGCTGTGCAACAACAATCACTAACCATACCGCGTCCTTCGAGACGCGCTCGTGCCGAGCGCTCCTCAGGGGCGCGGCAAACTCCCCAAGCCCTGGAGCGGGGCCGGGGGGGTGGGCAAAAAGAAACCGCCCGGCCTGGGAGATACAGGTCGGGCGTTCGGCCCCTTTGGGGCTCATGGCGGCGTTTCGCCTCTTTGCACCCGCGGCGCAGCCGGACCCAATAACCGCGAGCAAGGGGAAAATCAACGGCCGCTGCGTGTGGCCACCGGCGTCGTTGTGACCACAATCTCCGGCGCGAGTGCGACGGTATTATGCGCCTAATAATATGAAATGAGTGTGTAGACTTAGTGAACACGCCTTCAAATGGCGTGCGGAGCCGTTCGGGGATCGATCGGGGCTCGCAGAAATAGAGTGGGCGCCCGGCCTGGGGTTGCAGCCAAGGCGCCCGAGCCCCCTCTGGGGCCCATAAGCGGCGGTTTGCCCGCCGTATCTACTTCACCCACCACTGCAGCCAAATCATTTGGAGCTGCGGGGCGCAACCGCAATCCACGAGCTACCCCAACGACCCGCTTTGTCACGCCTCTCCCGTGGGTGCATTTTCAAGGTGCGAAGCCAACTATGAAGGAACTATGTAGCAAACATGAACGGCATCTCATCTGGCCCCCATGATGGCGGATACCGCACAAAAAAAGGCGCCCGGCCGGAACGATCCAAGACACGGGCGCCTTGCCCTTAACGGGACTTTGCCGTCGGGATCTCACCCCAGACGGGATCCGCCCACCGAAGGTGCCGGACCCATTTGATCCCAAGACGGGTCCTGAGAGCAGCTAGACGTGGTCGCAGACCTCTTCTTTTTTTTTGATGAGCCCACCTTCCGCGCGACCACCGTCTATCCCTCGGAGGCTCATCGTTAAGGTGGTGACGCAAAGGTGAATTCACGATTGATCGAACGTGAACGCGGATTTAAAAAGTGAGAAGTCAGAGGTGAGAAGTAAGAAGGAAAGGGGTCCGAATGACTCGGGTATTTTGAGGAGGTCCACTGGAACTTCACGAAGGGCAACCCACGCGCCCCATCTGAGTCCCGATCTTCTCGCGTTCTACCTCTCACCTCTGACCTCTCACTTCTCACCTCTGACCTCTCACCTCTCACCGGGATGGGTCGGGGAGGGGGAAGAAATCCACCACCACCGGTAGATGATCCGAGGCCACCAGCGTGTCGTCCCACTCGAGCCCATATTGAGCGAGCGTCGTGTCCGGCATCTCGGGCGTAAAGAGCACAAAGCGGTTTCCCACGCCGAGCACAGCGTCGCTGTAGACCACGTAGTCGAGCCTACCGGCCGAAAAGTCATCGCCGTACCACGTGAACGTCACAGGACGGTGCGTGTGACGCGGGAGCAGGTCCGCGAAGGGAGTGTCGTCCCAGTCGGGGAGAGACGGCGGTCCGAACTGATCAACGTTTACGATATCACCGGCGAGAAGGGTAACCCGCTGTTGAGCGTGACCCACGAGATTCGCGTCGCCCACCAACGCGACAGGTGTCCCGGGGCTCAGCTGAATGGCGGCCTGTCCCAACTTGGCATCCCGCACGAATGCCATGATGAGATCCATTTCACGCTGCCGCCTGCGATTCCGGCCGCAGCACGGCAGACTCAGGCTCACAAGCAGGAGTTCGGTGCCCCACCTCTCGTGCAGATCGAGGACAAACGCACTACTCTGACCCAGAGAGTGTGAACTCGTGATGGGAAACGGACTGACCACTACCGACTGCTCTTCCCCTGCCTGGGCGTAGTACCACTCGCCGCTAGCGAACGATGGATACAACTCCCGCAGGTAGCGGTAGGTTTCTTCCGCCGAGTCTCGTCTCGCTTCTTGAAGAACAAGTATCTCAGGACGTGTAGCGTTCAACACGCGGCGGTAGGCGCCGGCCCGTCTCTGCCGAGTCAAACGGTCGTTGATGTTATAGCTGAGTACCCGAATGTGTTCCGGAGAGTGCTTTGCGAGCGCAATGGCCGGCAGTGGCGGAAGAGCAGTATCGTCGAAGGTGTAGCGCACGCCACCGGTGGAGTCAGGTAGAAAGTCACCGGCCTCACTGCCCCTCCTGCCCCCTCTGCCTCCGTTCTCTTCGTCGCTGAAGACAATACGGATTGTCTTACCAGGAAAGAGCGCCACAGCCGGTGCCACTTCCGCGCTCCGATCGAAGGTGATCTCGAACTCGGTTGAGGTGACGCTCGGCGCCGTTAAGAGACCGATCTGATTGTGCGATACCGGTATCGAGCGCTCACCGGTGACGTGCGCCCCATCCCGCGTCCCGAACGTCCACCGCAGCTCGGCGCCGATGCCGTTGATGTCCAGGCCGGTCGTGGGATCGTCGTCGGTGTCGATATAGATGGTCAGGTTGTTATTGTCCTGAAGGAGCATCTCGATGCCGATCTCTATCCGCATGAACAGATAATGCTCGTCATTTGTGATCCACAGTCTGCCCAGGTCGATACGATCTGCCGCTGTGGTTCCGCGCAGGGCATCCTCATGGGCGGGAAGCAGTCGTTGCCAATCGGCGAACTCGCCATCGACGATGATACGTTCAGCCTGCTGAGCAGGTCCCGGACCCTCGCGACGCTCAGCAAGCAACAGTGGCAGCGCGGCGAGCCCAATAGCAGCCCACGCAAGGGTGCGTGTTCTCATCTCGTGGGGAGTGCGCATTGCAGAGAAGTCCTCAGATGAAGCCTCCACGGAACAGAGTGAGCGTGTTATAATGCCACCGCACCGCACACCTCGCCAGCCGGCGGATGAGTGATGGCCGCGGATAAACGCGGTTCCAGGCCCCAAGCCTTTGTTTGGCAGCGTGGGCCGTGGACTGTCAGGGTCGCATCTAAAATCGCCGATCGCCAATCTACAATCTCAAATCGAAGTCGCCCTTCCGCCAATCAGCGATCGGTGTAGACTCTATACCGAGCCCACCGCCAGTAATCGGCGGCCGCTGCAAGCCCCCACCACCTGAGGAGCGTTGATGCGGAAGTCGTCACGTATCCTTCATCGGATCGCCACGGCCATCATCGTCTTGCTAACCATCGCAACCTCTCTATCTGCTCAGAACCCGTGGAAACTCTACGAGTTCAACGGTACGGAGAGCTTCAGGTACGCCATCAAACACGCAACCAGCGACGGTGTGAAGGAAGGCCAGTTCAGTATGGCCATGACGAGTAACGGAACCCAGTCGAGCGCGACAGTGGAGGCGGCACTCGGCGATGCCAGTTGCCAGTCCACCATGCCCATGTCCTCGCCCCAGGTCTTGCCACAGCAGATGATGATGCAGTGCATGATGATCGCGCCGGTGGCCATGGCGATGTTCACGCCCACGTGGGCCATGTTCATGGGACAGAATTGGGAGATCGGATCCAAAATGAGCATGGGCCAGGGGACCGACCGCTTTTCCTTCGAGGTGACTAGCGAATGTAGCCATGCGAGTGTCAACGGTGTCCTGGCACAGATCACGGCGGGCGACGTGCGAATGGAGAGCTGTGTCGCGGTGGATGTGGCGCTGCCGCTGGCGGTGAAGTACGCGGATTTAGGTCGAGGCGAGGAGATCGAGATGCGGCTCACCGCCTATACGCCGTAGCGTTTCTCTCGTACGAAGGGCTCGAACAGACAGCACTTAAGCTAGGACGCCGCAGGCTGTTAACTCTTTCACTGAGCGGCCTGCCGTCCTGTCCCTTGCTCCCTTCTCGCTTATTTTCCTCCCATGGCCAAGCTCACCCTCTACACCGCTCACTCTCCCACCGTTCTCCTGGCTCACGCAGCTGACGGATTTCTCGACCCTTCGACGGCGGCACCCGACAATCCATTTCCTTCTCCAGGCTATCTGCTGGTTCTGCGGCAGGGCGGGGTTCGAGACGATCTGATTAGACTCGCGGCCATGCGCGGGGGCGCGGGTTGGTTCGACCCACCTCTCGCCAACTTGCACGAGCTACCGCACTGGCTGGGTGGCACGAACAGGAAGCCGTGCGGTGAATTCGAGAGGATCGTCCTGCTGTCGGCAGTGCTGCGACGCACGGCCGCACAAGTCTTCGCTCGCTTGCGCCGGCCGGAGGATTACGTGGATGCGGTCGACCGACTCTTCGGTGAATTAATCGCTGAGGGAGTGACTCCAGACGAGCTGCGAGACAGCCTCGAACAAAACGAGGATCGGGACGACTTCGAACGCCAGAAACACCGCGAACTTGTCGCTGCGTATCGTGAATACGCAGACGCGCTGGCTCGAGCGGGGCGCCGGGATGGTCGTGACACTTGGGCGGACTGCGCCACCGTGGTCAAAACCGATCCGGAAGGGCTGGCGACGCGGCTCAGCAACCGGCGAGAGATCAGACTATTCGGGCTAGCGGACCTCCGGGGCGGGTGGCACATCCTACTGAGGGCGCTGCGCGACTCGCCCGTGCTCGACAAGATCTCCATCTACGCTTCCCACGAACTGGAGCTGGGTGACGGATTGCCCATGAGCAGGATTTGCCTCGACGAGCCCCTTACGCTGGCCGCGCGGCTGTTCTCGCAAGAGCCCAAATCCTCGGACCGGGCACACCTCATCACCGCTCCCGACGTCGATCGAGAACTGGCAGAGGTGGCGCGGCGCGTTCGGAGGCTTGCCGACGACGGCACGCCGCTCTCCAGCATCGCCGTAATCTCCAGACAGGCACGCCCCTACTTGGATCTAGTTGTGGACGCCCTTGCCCGCTTCGGTGTCCCCGCAACGGCTCGTCGGCGCACGGCCTACCCAGAGATTCCGGTGACCCGTGCTGTGCTTTCGATCTTTCGCGCCGCCGCAGAAGGGTGGGACAGGCGGGGACTGGTCGAAGTCGCAGAACAGCCGTTCTTCTCCAACGAACTCGATACAGGAATCATCAACTTCTTGGGTTTCAGGCGAAAGCTCGAGGGGCTGCGGGCGTGGGCGGAGGCATTCGACGACTTGGAGCAGGAGGCCAAACGGCGCCAGGC
>JBDHDY010000243.1:0-11682 GCA_039591275.1 Gemmatimonadota bacterium
TGATCAAACTTGCCCCCTCGGCAGCGAGCTCTTCAGCCACAGCCCGTCCGAGACCTCGACTCGCTGCGGCTACCAGCGCGGTTTTGCCGTCAAGACCGAGATCCATGCCGTTTATTTCTCGTGGAAATAGGTGTCGGTTCCGTCGAGCCAATCCTGCCGCGGTGGGCTGAAGATGTCCACATCGAACGTTTCCTCGAGCGCCTCCGCCTTGTGCGGTACGTTCGAGGGAATGTGCAACACCTCGCCCGAGCGAACATCGAGAGGCTCGGCACCGTCCTCGCCAATCCAGAACCGGAGTGCACCCTCGATAATGTAGGTGAATTGTTCGTTCTCGTGCGAGTGCATGGGAACGACACTACCCTTGTCGAGATACACGTGTGTCAACATCATCCGGTCGCCGTTGATCAGCCTTCGGTGGATCTGATCCGTTACCTTCTCCTTCGGTATATCATCCCACCGAAAGAATCGCACCGACGGCTTTGTGGTCATGGCACAAGCTCCTCATAATGGAAAACGCGAAAAACCGGCAGGCCGCAGATCGTGGACCGTCGAGCGCTTCGGGGAAGGAGACAAATACGCCGCTCACCACGACGTCCGCAACCCCTCACAGAAGCGCTGCATGCCCGTGGGTCCTTTGGCGCGCTGAGGTGCTTGCCCATAACCATCCCAGGACGTGCGATTGCACCACGTGCGCTGCCAGGACCCACCAACATGCTACGCAATCAATACCTTACACTCACCCTCACACCGCGGCGCCCTGCAGTGGCAGCACCTGCGTTCATCCGCTCGTTTCAGTGCCGATCTGTGGTCCCGGTTTCCGCGCCCGGATGAACCCACTCATGAAGCGCCCATCGAGCTCCGGGGCCATCGACGCGACATCCAATCCCGCGCTTTCGAGATAGGGACGGATTTCCTCGAACCGGTAGACACGGGTGGGCTCGATGGCGGCATTGGCAAAGCCGGCCTCCTCCAGCAGTCGCATGTACTCTGTTTCCTCGAGCGCCCCCGCAACGCACCCAATCCACAGCTCCACGCTTCGCCTGACCTCCACCGGCACGTCCCCGCGAACCACGATGTCGGAAACCGCAAAGCGACCGCCCGGCTTCAGCACCCTAAACGCCTCCCGCAGAACCCTACCCTTGTCACCGGACAAGTTGATGACGCAGTTCGATATTATTACATCGACAGAGTTGTCGGGAAGCGGAATGTCCTCAATCTCGCCCCTCAGGAACTCTACGTTCTCCACACCGGCTTTACGTTGGTTCTCCCGCGCAAGCTCCAACATCTCATCGGTCATGTCCAAACCGTATGCCTTCCCCGCGGGACCGACACGCTTGGCCGAGAGCAGCACGTCGATTCCGCCGCCCGAACCGAGATCGAGCACCGTCTCTCCGGGCTCGAGCTGCGCCAACGCAGTGGGATTACCGCACCCCAGCGACGCCAACACCGCCTCATCGGGCAAGCCTCGCGTTTCGGTACCATCGTAGAGACCGAACGTGATGGGGGTCTGGAGCGCTGGCCCGCAACAAGCATTCTGCGCGTCGGTGGTTTCACCACAACAGGACGCCAGCTGACCCTTGGCAACATCGGACGCCGCCTTACCGTACTTCTCCTTCACCGTTTCTTTGAGCTTTTGTTCAGTGCTCATTTCCATCCTCGACAGCGGTTGTCATATCAAAATTAGTTGATGCATTGCAGCAAAAAAACTACGTGCAACACTCGCTGGCAGCCTCGCGGGCATTGGACGCTAACCCGCCCACAAACTCTTCGAGCGCCTCGAGGGCATCCCGATTCAGACAGTAGTAGACCCAGCGCCCCTCTTTGCGATCCCGCACGATCCCGCACTCCTTCAAACATTTGAGATGAAACGAAAGGAGCGACTGGCCCGCACCCAGCGCCTCCGTGAGCTCACACACACAGCGCTCGCCTCCACAGAGAAGCTCGACGATGGCCAACCTCGTCTCGTCGGCGAGGGCGCCCGAGATCGGTTGTGGTCGTTGTAGTCACACTCGCAATATATCAACATCTATTGATATGTCAAACTGCCCCAAAACCCCCTTCCCCCTCCCGCTGCCAGCTACCGGCTGCCAACTGGTCCCAGACCCAAGCCCCAAGCCCTAATCCTCAAGCGCCTAAGCCCACTTTCCTCTGGCGCTCCTGGCATCAAGGAACGATCCGCGCCCTCCTATTCCTTTTATGTAAAGGACGCATGCCGTGCCCCTCGCAGCTCCGGGCCCGGCATGCAACGCTCTGTCATGTGACGCATTACAGTTGCCCGGGAGTCTCACAACGACCGAACCCACCGGACCCTTACGACACGCGTTGCGCCCGGGGGGAACCCGGCGCGGCGAGCGGGGGTTCCAAACAGAGGAAGGGCCTGCCCTTCGGGTCGGAGACAGAGGAGGAAAGGTTTGGAATCGTTGATCTTGGACAAACTCAAGGACGCTCTGAAAGAGCGCTTTGCCGTAGAGAAAGAGCTGGGGCGTGGCGGAACCGCGACGGTGTATCTTGCGCGCGAGTTCAAGCACGACCGGTTGGTGGCCGTAAAGGTACTGCATCCTGAACTAACGACTTCGGTGGGTGCAGAGCGGTTCCTCAATGAGATCGAGATCACGGCCGGACTCCAGCACCCAAACATCCTCCCACTGCTCGACTCGGGGGCTGCCGACGGATTGCTGTACTACGTGATGCCCTACGTCCAGGGTGAATCGCTCTTCGAGCGCATGAGGGTCGAGAAACAGCTTCCTGTGGCAGAGGCTTTGCGAATCGGCAGCGAAGTCGCGGGCGCGCTTAGCCATGCACACGAGCGTTGGGTGGCACATCTGGACGTGAAGCCCGGTAACATTCTCCTCTCCAATGGCCACGCCATGATTGCCGATTTCGGAATCGCACGAGCCATTTGCAGGAGCTGCCGGGGATCTGCAGCGATGAGCGACATGATCGTGGGCACGCCGGAGTACATGAGCCCAGAACAGGGCGCCGGCCTCGATCAGCTGGATGGCCGCAGCGACATCTACAGTCTGGCGTGCGTCCTCTTCGAGATGCTGACGGGTTCGCCGCCGTTCGCTGGCAAGAATCCGGAAGTCATCGTTCACCAACACCTGGGCGCCGACCCGCCCTCTGCTGGCGCCCTGCGCTCCGAAATACCAGAAGCAGTCGATCGCGTGCTGGCGCGCGCGCTCGAGAAGGATCCCGAGAAGCGACTTGCAACGGCAGAGGAATTCGTCAATGTGCTCCGGAGTGAGACGGCTCTGCAATTGACCGATCCACGGGCACAGACCAACTCGGACACGAGCAAGACGCGGATGGGACGCGTCGTCACCGCCGGCGCCGGTGCGCTGTCGCTGTCCCTCGGCGCTCTAGCCATGCTGGCGTTCGGACGCCCGGCTGAGTCGGCGCAGGCATCGGAGGCTGCTGACGACCAACACGCGGTGCCGATTGCCGCCACCGACTTACCGGCGCCGAAGGGGCCTGAGCTTATCGTCCAGCCAGGACGTCCCAGCTCCAAGCGTTAGGGAATGAGGTGTAGGGTGTAGGGTGTAGGGGCAGGGGGGGCAGCAGGCGGAGAAGGGGCAGAGTACAGAAGGACCGCATGGCTTTCCTGCCCCAACTGCCCCTCCTGCAGCTGCACACTACTTCTCAATGTGCTGCGGCTATTTTTCGGCAACCACTTCCCGCTCCAACAGTTTCTTCTTCCGATCCTGGCCCCACTTGTAGCCCCCGAACGCACCGTCCTCACGCACCACCCGATGGCAAGGGATAACAACGGCTACCGGGTTGCTGCCGCATGCACGCCCCACTGCCCGAGCTGCGGTCGGCGCCCCGAGGCTCTTGGCCAGCTCCCCATAGGTCCTCGTTTCACCCACCGGAATCTCGCGAAGAAGCTGCCACACTCTCCATTGAAATGCGGTGGCACGAATGTCTAGTGGCAGATCGATCGTTGTCCGCTCGCCTTCGACCAACTCCACGATCGTCTGTAGTGATTCCTCCAGGCCTCCATCGTCTCGCCGGATCTCAGCCTCGGCAAACTCCTCGCGCAAGGCTGCAGTCAGCTCACCTCTCCGGTCGCCGATCTTAACCGAGCAGATGCCCCGCTCGGTTGATGCAACCAGCAGTTGCCCCAGCGAGCACGGCGCAAACCCGTACACGATCTTCGCCCCCTTACCACGGCGGCGATACGTCGCCGGCGTCATGCCCAATTGACCCGACGACCGCTCGTACAGCCGGCTACTCGAGCTCAATCCCGCCTCGTACTGAGCTTCGGTCACGCTGCGCCGCTCCCGGAGGTGCGTCTTGAGACTTCCCAGGCGCCTCGCCTCTGCATACTCCCTGGGCGAAATACCGATCATTTGTTTGAACGTGCGCTGCAGATGACTGGGACTCACCCGCAATGTCTCGCCAAGGTCCGTCAGCCGCGGCGATGTCTCGGGACGAGCATCAATCTCCCGACATACCCGACGCACCAACGCGGCCCTGGTATCGATCGGGCGCGTGTCTCGAGGTCGGCAGCGGCGACACGGCCGGAACCCGTGCGCCTCCGCAGCTTCGGGAACCGGAAAAAAGCGCACGTTGTCTCTCTTCGGCCGTCGGCTGGGACATGACGGCCGGCAGTAGATCATCGTCGTGCGCACCGCGAAGACGAAGGCACCGTCTTTCGCTCGATTTCGATCGAGCACTGCCTGCCAGCGTTGATCGTCCTTCACCACGAGAACTCCCTGGTCCAGTCGAACACTATCCTAGACAACGGTCCGAAAAGAGTCTATCCGAATCTTGAGGGTAAACTGGGGAGCCCCACCCCTCTCCCGGCACCCGGGGCTTGGGTCTTGGGGCTTAGGGAGTGGGGCCCTGCCCCGCTCCCAAATGGTGGGTGACCGGGGTTTCCCAAGCCCCAATACCCACTGCCCAAGCCCCCGGGTGCGGGGAGTGGAGGGGGCCCAAGCCCCAATCCCCTTCCACCCAGCGTGTCCAATAGACACAGGTGGGGCGTTCCGGTAACTTGCTCGACAAATGCGACTACTCTTTCGCCACCGCATCTTCTTGGGACTCGTGGCACTGGGCACGCTCCCCCTCGCTGCAGCCTTGGCGGTGCTGGCGCTCCAGGCGTGGTCAACGGGGATGGGAAGCGGCCCGCGAGCTGCGTGGGACGAGGCCACCGAAAGCGGGCGGACGATGTTCGCCGCTATCGACACGTCCGGGCTCTCCGATGAAGCCAAACGAGCACTCCGCAATCACGCGGGGACCCTCGCTCGCCGCACCACCCTGGCGCGACGAGCCGAGACGCTGAGTCGTGCTGCCGCCGCGGCCCTCGGAGTCACCGTCCTGGTGGTCGCCGTCATTCTCATCGGCCTTTCGTTACAGCTTGCCCGGCGGTGGTCAGCATTCTTCTCAGCGCCCATCGATGAACTGGTCCGCTGGGTCCGGCTCATCCAACAACAAGAGCCACTGCCCTCTGGAGATACGGGCAAAGGAGCTCCTGAGTTCGCAGCGCTCCGTCAGGCCCTGCGCGAGATGTCGGAAGCTCTCGATCGGGCGCGCCGGCAAGAACTCGAGCGGGAGCGTCTCATGGCGTTTCGGGAAACGGCGCGACATGTGGCTCACGAGATCCGCGGCCCCCTCACCGCTCTTGGCCTGGCAGTTGCACAGCTCGACAAGGTGCACAACCGCGAATCCGACGCCCCGGACAGCGCCCTGAAGGTGTTACGGGATGAAATCCATCGCCTCGAGCGGATGGCGCGGGAGTTCTCCGAGTTCGGCCGCCTACCCGAAGGTCCCGATGCCACTGTCCTGGTTGGTGAGTTACTCGAAAGTGTGCTGCAGGGCACCGTGCCCGATGGGATGCCGCTACGCCGTTCGGTGCCTGCCGACCTCGTGATGCGTGGTCATTACGAGCCTTTGCGGCGGGCAGTGCAGAACCTCGTGCGGAATGCAGTTGAAGTTACGAGCCGACAGGGAATTGAGATTACGGCCGAGCGCTGGGAGAATGGATCGAGGATTGTCGTGAGAATTCAGATCATCGATCACGGGCCGGGCGTACCCGCTGAGATGCGAGACCAGATCTTCGACCCGTACTTCACGACAAAAGAACTCGGAACCGGTTTGGGGCTTGCTCTGGTCAAACAGACAGTGCAGGCGCACGGGGGAACGATCATCGTCACGGAGACTCCAGGTGGTGGCGCAACGTTCTCTTTAGAATTTCCGGAGTCTGCATGACGTCGCGCGTGCTCATCGTGGATGACGAGCAAAACATCCGCCGTATGCTCTCGGCACTGCTGGAGCAGGAATCATACGAGGTGTGCGATGTCCCGAACGGGTCGGAGGCGCTCTCCACCGTTGAGCGGTTCGAGCCCCACGTCGTGTTGCTGGATCTCATCATGCCTCAGGGACCCGACGGGATCTCCACGCTGGAACACCTGCGGGCGCAGCACCCCGAACTCGTGGTGATCATGATGAGCGGCAAGGCCACGTTGGGGGATGCCGTCCGCGCCACTCGCCTCGGGGCGTTTCAGTTTCTCGAAAAGCCGCTTACACCCGAGGGGGTGCTAGTGGCCGTCAGGGCGGGCCTAGACCTTTCGCGCACACATGCGCAAATGCGCGCTCTCCGCACCGCAGTTGACCCGTCCCCAGAGATCGTCGGAGCCAGCCCAGGTATCGAGGAGGTTCAGTCGCTCATTCGACAGGTTGCTCCTACTCCCACGCGCGTCCTGATCACCGGTGAATCCGGTACCGGAAAGGAGCTCGTGGCGCGGGCCATCCATCGATTGAGCCCACGGAGTTCCCAGCCGATGATCAGCGTCAACTGCGCCGCCATCCCCGCAAGCCTCCTGGAGAGCGAGCTGTTCGGACACGAGCGCGGCGCATTTACGGGCGCGCTGCACCGGCGCCATGGAAAATTCGAGCTCGCAGATCGCGGAACATTGTTCCTCGATGAAATCGGCGACCTGGGCTCGGACGCCCAAGCGAAGGTCCTTCGCGTGCTCGAGACCGGCGTGATGGAACGAGTGGGAGGTGAACGGGAACTCGAGGTGGATGTCCGCATCATAGCCGCCACGAACAGAGATCTCACCAAGGTCGTAAGCGGCGGCACGTTTCGCGAGGATCTCTACTACCGATTGAACGTCTTTCCGATTCACGTCCCACCGCTGCGCGACCGCGGCGACGACGTCCCCGTGTTGGCCGAACACTTTGCCACGTTGGCAGCGGCCAGGTGCGGCAAGGTGCCGCTGACGTTGTCGGCCGATGCCGTCCGTCGCTTACGTCGCTTACGCGCCCACCACTGGCCCGGAAACGTTCGCGAACTCGCCAATTTGATCGAGCGGCTCACCATCGTCACGCTTTCCGACCCGGTGAGCGATGCCAACATCGACGCCGTGCTCGGTGTCACGAGCCTCCCACCTCCCCGCCGAGCCGGCAGACGAGCCTACTCGGGCGGACTCAGTGCCGCGATGGAAGCGTACGAGGCAGAGTTGATCCGGACTTCCCTCGAGCGAGCCAACGGCAACGTGGCCGATGCGGCGCGACAACTCCAGACTGACCGGGCAAACCTGTATCGCCGCATGCGAAGACTCGGCATCGACCCCAGAGACACACCTGTGTCTCAATGACACTGATTCGGCATCGCGATTGATCTTTCTGATTGGCTAACTGCTTTTAAATCAATTACTTACAATCACTGTGCCGTGGCACGCGTCGTGCCTTAGGAGGTGAACGAAACCAATTCCACTGATCGAGCATAGGGTGATAACGGAGGTAGCTATGGGGAAGGTGGTCGCGTGCGTGCTGCTGTGTTCGGGCATCATAACGACGGCGCTGGTCTTACTCCATCGTGCCACTGGTTCCCCGCCGCAACTCGGCTTGTACACTCACACGGAACGAATCGTTCGCCTGCTGGGCCATGACCTTACGGTGAGCATCGACCTCAAGCGGACTACCCCTATGGGATCTCAGAGCGTGCGTGTCTGCCCATTCGGACAGACGATGGTCCTGGAATTGGGCTCGTACCTCATCCCGGTCGACAAGACGGGTGATCGCTGGGGACAACGCGACTCCCTGGCGTCCAAGTGTGAGGTTATTGGCACCACTTCCCCGAGGGGTGGGCGATGAACATCAAGCGAATCTTCGGCATCTGTGCGTACGCCCTGGCAATCGGCTTACCGTCGTATGCGGTTGCTCAGGACACCGTCGTGGTCTATCGGCGAGGCTCCGTGCTTGATGCGTCCTCGCGGGTCGCTCGTGCCGCTGTCCGCTCGTTCAATTCGCGGGCCACCACGAGAATCTTTGGCTCACTCACCATCACGAGCAACGACATCTACAACGGCGACGTTGCCGTGCTGGACGGCCCGATTCGGGTATTCGGTATCATTCGCGGCGACTTGGTAGCCATCAACTCCGACGTCGCTTTGTCTCGCAATGCGGTCGTAGAGGGGGACATCATCGTGCTCGGGGGCAACCTCACAGGCCTCGAGCGGGCGCGGGTGAGGGGAAACACGCGGACGCATCGGGCGCGGGTACTGGTGCGACGCTCGGGAAATGAACTCGTGTTGATTCGCGAGCGCGAACCGATCGTCATCGAGCGGCAACGACCCAGAATCCGTATCCGCCGATCCCAGCCAGCCCGAGCGTCATTGGCGGTGAACCTCGGTGGCACGCACAACCGGGTGGAAGGTCTTCCACTTCACGTCGGTCCCCGAATCGAGTGGGGCAGCCACCTTGCGCGTTTTCGGGTGGAGGCCCTCGGTATCGTGCGCACCGCGGGCGAGCTCGAGGCCAATCGAGAAGACCTGGGATACGAGCTCGCAGGAGAGATTAGGGTGGGTAACACTCCGGCGGTCACCCTAGGCGGGCGCGGATACGATGTGGTTGCTCCCGTGGAAGACTGGCAGCTGCACGCTGACGAAATCGGATTGGCCTCTTTTCTGTGGCACCGCGACTTTCGCGACTACTATCTCCGCCGCGGTATCGCCGGCTTCATCCGTATCGAGCCCGTCCGCGACCTCACGCTCTCTGCCGAGATCGCACGGAATTACGAGACGTCCATTGCAGCACGCGATCCGTGGACGCCGTTCCGCCGGGATGAGCAGTGGCGGGTCAATCCAGTCATCGATGAAGGGCACTTCACCTCCATCACTGTCGGTGCAGAGTACGACTCTCGGCCCTACCGGAATGTGGGATCGTCGGGCTGGTTGCTCCGCGCGGAGTGGGAGCGAGGCTTGAGCGATGACGTGGCGCCCCAGCCGCTTCCGGTAATGATCCGCGGACCGATACCGACCGACGGCTCGTACACTTTCGATCGCCTGTTCGTGGATTTACGACGGTACGAGCGCATCGGCTGGAGGGGGCAACTCAGTCTGCGAGCCGTGGGAGCTGGGACGATCGGGCGGGACCCGCTCCCTATTCAGCGTCGCTTGTCGCTTGGTGGGCCCGATCCCATGCCGGGTTTTGGCTTTCGTCACGTGGCCTGCAACGAGGGAGTTCTCCTTGCGTCGACCCCCGCGCTGTGCGATCGCCTGCTGCTCTTCCAGGCGGAGTATCGGGGGGCGCTCTCATTTAGCTCGTCATCTGCACGACGTCGATCCAGCCATCAATCACACCGTGAGCAGCCATGGGATTTCCTCGATTTCGATGACTGGTTCTGGTTCGACGGGCCGACGTTCGTGTTGTTCGGCAACGCCGGCACTGGCTGGCTCGAGGGCGATGATATCGGAACACTGGAGGGCGACGTAGGTGTCGGCCTAGAGTTCGGGAGCGCTGGCTTCTACGCCGCCAGGGCACTGACGGAGGGTGAGTCTATCCGGCTCACCCTGCGGCTACATCGGCGATTCTGAGGTAGGAGAAGAGAAAGAGGCTACAAAATAATCAGCCATGAACGAGGGGTGTTGAAGCGCACCGCGACGGCCCTAGGCTGCGGAATCGTGCTCGCGACGAGCGTGACCGCACAGCAAGCTCCTCGAGTCGTCGTCGAACTCGCCGAAGAGGAAGACGGCCGTGGCGCCTATGTCAGCCTTCAAGGGCTGCTCGCGGACGGCAATTTCCTGCAGGCGATGCGCTCCGGCTTTCCGCTCTACCTCGAGTATCAGGTTGAGCTTCGGGAGGACCGATCGAGCTGGTTCGATCGAGGCACCGTCGAGGCGTGGTGGGAGTACGTTGTGCTGTATGACCCTGTGCGCGAGCGATTCGTCGTGGAAGATGCCGATGGCCAGGAAGAACTCTCTGGCGAGGCCGCACTGCGCAGGCGCGTCGAGCAGGTATACCTCGTGGCCCTCACGCCCGACCGATCAGGGGCTTATTACTACGCAGTCACCGTCACCGCGCGCACCTTGTCCGACTCCGACGTAGACGAGGTATTCGATTGGCTCAAAGGTGAGGACGGCGCCGCCGCGGTCAGAAGCCGCGGTCTCTTGACCCGCACCGCCCGCCGTCTTCTCGTCCAAGTCGCACCTCTTCCGAGGTTGAGCGAAACCGGAAGGTCAGAAATATTCGTGTGGCCCTGACACGGTCATTCCACACGCACCCGCTCGGACGCCGTGGTCCAAACGACACCCTGAACAAGAATCGGAAGACCTCCATTCAAGCACCGGGGCGACCTGACCAAGGTCGCCCCCTTTCCTTCAAGTGTTTCTGCGGTCATAGTGTCACCCACTCACGTCTTACGATCGACCTCGTCAGTCTGCAGCAATCGATGATGTGAGCGCTGTTCAACCACCCTCGTACTTGAACGAGACCTTCACCTTAGCACGGTAGCTGTCAATCTTCCCGTCCTTGAGCTGCATGTCGAGTTCGGAGATCTCGGCTATCCGAAGATCACGCAAGCTCTGCGAAGCTTTCTTGACGGCAGCAGCCGCCGCCTTCTCCCATGAGTCCGAGCTCGTGCCGATGAGCTCGATTACCTTGTAGACACTCTCCGCCATTGTGTTCCTCCTCTCAATGTGACTCCCCACCGCACGATCGCCCCCGCCCAGGACCCCGGAGCCAGCCCTCACTGACTCGCATCCGTCCGGGCCACTGGATCTATCAGAACCTAGGGACGGGACCGCCCCTGAGCCAGGCCATCACGCCCTTCAACCCGGTCGCGCTCTCCATTGCCACGGTTGGGTCGAGTGTCCGGCCGTGGGACCATCCAATCCCGCTTTCACTACTCGGGGAGGAAACCAAAAGGGCCTTCCCGACGTAATACTTGGTGATTGGGGGCGGCGGTGAAGCGGCATGGCTCATGCTTCCAGGAACGCGTCGAACCACCTGATCGCCACCCTTCCAAAGCCAACCGGGGATGTCGAATTTGAGCTCGATTCTGATTTTCACAGGGGCCGCCGATGCGTAGCACCATCTTGACGCTCGTCGTGGCCGGCACGCTCACGGTCGGACTGGGGACGCCTGTAAGTACCCAGCCCCCTCCACGCGACTTCTTTGCGGACCGGAGCGTCCTGCAGTTCATCATCCTCACCGACCTCACCGTGTTGCTGGCGGATCGAGAGCTGGACAGCCCGGAACGTCCCGCCGAGGTGGGATATGAGGATGTGGACGGCAACGCCGTGTGGCTTCCGGTCCAGGTGAAGACCAGGGGCAAGTTCCGGCTGGTGGAAGACGTGTGCGACTTTCCGCCCATCAGGCTCAACTTCCGAGCCCGAGACGTTCCCTGGACCCTGTTTGAAGGGCAGGACAAGCTCAAGCTGGTGACCCACTGCCGCA